>JAUWHT010000276.1 GCA_030605745.1 Pirellulales bacterium
ATACCCGGCCTGCGTGTACCCCTACTAACGCCTCAGCCACGACCTCACGGTCGCCGCCGCATAGCTCGGGGCCGGGATGGTTCGCTAGACCTTTCCCGTACGACTCTTTCATTCGCGACTCCATGCCGGTTTATCCCGGCGCTTTCCCCGACCCCAAAAGGCCCTATATCTGGTATCTTGTCCCGCGGTGCCAAAGTGGTTACAGTGGGAAGGGGAATGGTTGAACACCATCGCGCGGAGCAACGTGCGGTCTGCAATGGTTGCGCCCCGCTAACTGGTAGCCACTACGGCGGCGAAGGGAGGGCAGCATGTTTGCAAAGGACAAACCAGACTGGGCGGCAGCAGGTCCGGCGTGGGCCGGGTTGGCAGTCGTGGCGACTGTTGCGTTGATTGTCTCCTGCACCAGGCAGCTCGCCCCGCGCGCTGCCCACGAAGAGAATGCCTCGGCGACCAACTCACGCATCGCCGTGTCATCTTCGGCAATACGATCGGTCGGCTATGACCAGGATGCGCAGATACTGGAGATCGAATTCATAGGCGGAGAGGTTTACCAGTATTTCGAGGTCCCTGGGGGTGTCTACCGTGGACTGATGACGGCCGAGTCTCACGGGCGATATTTCAACAAGTATGTCAAGGGCGCTGGTTACGAATACCGCCGGGGCGAGTAATACGAGAGGCATCGCATGTCTGCGAAGAACAAACCACATTGGGCGGCAACAGGCACCGCAATGATGTTGACTGCGGTTTTCCTCGTTTGGTGCGGAGGTGGCGGTTGCGTTCGCCAAGAGCAGCCGCAGCCGGCGGCAGAAGAAAGCCAAGCTCCAACGGCCGAAGACTTGCTCAAAGCCAAGAATGCCGCAGAGAAGGAGGCCGTCAGGCAGGCACTCAACGAACTGGTAACCCGCCATAACGTATTCGTCAACTGGGGCCCTCTCGTCATCAAAAAGCGACCTGATCGTGAGCGATCTGCTTATCGTTGGGCCCTCCTAACCCTGGAGATACAGGATGCGTTGAGCCATCTCAGGGGACGCCCCGTGATCATGGTGTGTTATGTAAAAGATGTCTACCGCAAAGCCGGGGGCTTCTACGTTTGTGCTGATACGCACTACGCAGCGCGTTCGGACGGACGACCGGTGAACGGAGTGGTGAACTACTGGCCGGGAGTTCTTGTTCTGGAGGTCGAAGAGGACGTTGCCCGGGAGACGATGCGGCTACTTCAGGAGGACGCGCTGGAGGTATTCGCGTTTGTTGTTCACCCGTTGCATCTTGAAGTGGTCCACCAGTGGAAGTACAAAGCTGAGACGATCCACATCAGGAAGTCGCAGGAGGGTTACGGCTATGTCGGTATAGAAAGTGATAGTGATATTGGTGGCGTCAGCGTCATACTGCCAACAGTGATAGAGCCTCAAGTTGTGCGTGAGTTGGAACCGCAGACCATCTTGACTGGACGTGCGATTGACTTTCTCTTCTTGGGCAATCACTGGGATATTCCGGAGAAGGCAGGGTGGATGACCACCCCGAGTAAACAGCCCTAGTTGGAATCCTCCATGAAGCTAACACGTTTGAACCACGCTCCCCGGTCGCCGCTGATCGTGGGGCATACCAGTTGACCGACCCTGTGAACCTCTACCTGAAAGGAGTTGCCGATGTTCAGATCGTCCGTTGCCATATTGGTTTTCGTCGCAGTTGGTGTGCTCGGCATTGGGGTATCACTCGGATACCTGGCCGGGAGGCTTCATGCTCCAGAGCCGTATTTCCAGACCGTCAAGGTTACCGGAGTGCCCCTAGTCGCCCGCGATGTGATCTACGTGATCGACACGCGCACTGGTCAGTTTGTTAGAAAGGTGGAAGTCTTTTGGGCGGGCGGAGAAGGGGACATCACAGATATAAACAAGGCAAATCAGTGATGTCCCCTTTTCTGTGTTAGGAGAGGTTCTGGAAGTGACTGACCCATGTGGAAATGCCTACCTTCCCAAGGGGATCGCAGTGTCGGAAAGCGGTTTGGAGACGCTTGTCGTTCGTTAGAATCGCGTCGCCGTCTCTCGCAAACAGCGCCAGCAGCATGTCAGGAACATCATTACGGTTTGCCTGTAAGTCCGCAATGTCGTTGAGGGCTTGGCAACTCCACGCATCAAGGTAGGCGAGATCGAAGGTGATCTTGAGGCGAAGCCACCGGCGAAGGGAAGGGTTTGCCAGAATCGCATCGTACAACGACTCTCGAGAGGCAGCCTGAATTCCATGGGTGTTGTCCTCGGTAATGTTGGCAACAAGGGACGTGCGAAGCGGAGCGTTCTTTCCGGAAATAAAACGCGTGTCGGCCTCCTCAATGCTAGAAAACTTCTCAATCGTGAGTTGCTCGCCCCGCGATTCGGCGTCCTTGTTTTCTTTCTCGCATTCCCTAATCCGGGCGAAAAGGATCTTCCTTTCCCGAGAGACCATCTCTCTCAGTTCCTTGGCACGCTGGAAATGCTCCGGTCGTGGTGAGAGAAACCCATTTCGTTGACCTTTGTGTTCGTTGTTGTCTTCAGGAAAGATGGGGATGAATTCACGGACCTGATCTTCGTTCAGGCAGCACAGGCGGGCGTACATGTATGCGCAGTCCATTCCGAAAAGCAGGTCGTACTTTCCCAATGCCTGCACACGGGAATTCAGGTAAGGGCGAGAGCCTTTGATGATCTCGGCCCAAATCAAAGGGGCTATCACGAGTGTCGGCCGGGAGTCGTGAGGAAAACCGCCATTCACAATGTCATTCACTTGGTTTGTATCGATCACCAGTCTCATTGGCCCCTCCTTCTGCTGTTCCGTGTACTGCGTAGCACTTCCGGCGACAGCATACTCAATTCTCTGAATTGCACGGAGCGTTCCTGGAATTTTCCCAACGAAGAATCTCAACCGCTTGCTGTCATCAACGCCCGCTGGGCCGATTCCGGCAGTTCGATCGGCGCAAAGCTGGAGGCCGGATAGAGATAACCGTCCGGTTCTGACTTGTCCTCGTCAATGACGCGGAGCATGTCGTGTGTCTCGGCTTCTCGATCGGGCAGGCGGCGGTAGACTTTGCCCAGGATCAGACTTGCCGGATTGTCGTCGTTGCTGATGCAGATTACAAAATCGCTCATCGCCGAGAATCTCGAATCCTGCCATCATTCATGCGTCCCCTGGCCAAGTCAATATACACGTTGAAGGCGGAAAAGGGGACATCACTGATATTCGGTGAGGAAAACAAGGCAAATCAGTGATGTCCCCTTTTCTGTATTTGTTCTGCTTGACGTTGTTTCATGGCCGCTTGGCTGATTTCGTCGATGCCTTTGTCCGGCCAGAGGTTCCGCTGCCATTTTGTGTAGTCGAACGGCTCGCGTTGGATGAGAGCAATAAACTTCTCAGCTTGTACGTCGCCCAGGGCCGCAACCAACGCGCGGAAACCCGTGGTCTTGATCTCCGTGTCTGTAAACATCATTCCACCTCAATAATGAATTGCGTCGGATCCGTTACCGCGATTCCAGCGAATTCCCGCATCCTCTTCACCACCAAGTCGTCGGTCGTCAAGAAGAAATCGCATCCTGCCGCCATAGCACATGCGACATGCAGGGCATCCTTGGCGTGCAGGCCGTGGTCCGCAATCTCGCGGGCCTGACGCAAGATGGCCGCGGTCTCCTCCACGTCCACCGTTGCCGCTGTCCTCCACCGGGAAATGACCTCGCGCCGTTCCTCGAAGGGATTCGCTTGGTTTTCATAGTCCAGTACGTAGGACCACGCCAATTCGATCTGCTTGTCCTCGATGCGCTGCTGTATCTCCAGCTTGGCCTCCGCTGCAAGGCGGATCCTTGCCTGGGACTGATCGTCAAACGGGCGGTTAAAGCAGCAGTTGTCCAAATAGACTCGCATCGTCCAGACACCCCTCATTCTGAGCATATCTTGGACCCTTGCGTCTGACAACCCGCCTTTCGCTACCCGTTCTCACGAGGAAGAAAAGGTGGCGGGAGTCGTTTTCGCTAACAGACAGCCAAAAGCGGAAAGCTGATAGCGGAAAGCTGACGGCTAAAAACGTCACTTGACATTTGTACACGGGTTTGCTATCTTGGTCGGTGTTTTGGTGGCAACCCGAAGTCCAATCGGGCCCCTATGGCCGGCAACGTGGTCGAAGAAGGCGGGTCAGGCCGTGATTAGTTCTACAGCAAGACTTCGGGGAATCGGATACCAGATGTTGTATTGCCTGCTCTGCTAGCGACACAACATATCGGGGTCATTTTGGCTAAGTCTTGCTGTAGAATTAGTGATTAGCCAAGTTTGTTGGTAAGCTTCGGCCACGGCATCGAACTCCCGCAACACACGATCATAGGTGGATCCCGGCCACTTTATCGGGGCTCGACATCTTTGATCGCCTTGTTGATCTTTGTCTTGATCCGGCAGGAATCGTATTTCCGTGCCAGGAGCTTAAGCTTTCGCTTGGCAGCGGGAGCGTTGCCGTCGGCCGCAGCACCCAAAGATACTGGCAAGGCACACAGAAAAACGAGACAACAGGCTGTTCTCATGACAATAACCGTTCAACGGGTTTCGGGGCTCCCAGGGTCTTCCTCCTGTTCCTCGACCGGGCCCAGCAGTTTTTCCAGCCTCTTGCGGAGTTCCGGACCGCGGGCCTGAAGCGAGATCACTTTGCCGTCGGCCCCGACGAGGATACACACGGGGATACCCAGGATGCCGTAGTATTCGGACGCTGGGTTGGGGCCCTCGCCGCTGAAGAGAATCGTCCAGGGGATATCTCTCTTTTTGAGGAAGTCTTCCAGCGACTCGCGGTTGCGATCGCAACTGATGCCGACCACTTCGAAGCCGCGGTCGTGGTAGAGTTCGTAGTTCTTGAGGATGTTGGGAATTTCGGCCACGCACGGCCCGCACCAGGTCGCCCAAAAGTCGACCAAGACCACCTTGCCGCGATACTTTGACCAATCGAACGGCTTGCCGTCGACGGTAGTTCCTTCGATCTTTATCTCGTTACCGGCGAGGTCGAGGCGTCGGGCCGCGCCTTCCATCTTCTTGCCAATGCCGGCCACCCGGGGATCCTTGCTGCCGGCAAAGGACTTGCCGAACTCGCGATAGGTTGCGGTGGCCAGGTCCGTGTTGCCGCTCCTCTCGGCCATCTGAGCGGCCGTCGCGGCCAGGCGGATGTCGTCGCGCTCGGGAGGCGCCTCGGCCAGGAACTTCCTGACCTCGCCGACCAGCTTCTCGATCTGCTCGGGACCGCCAGCCCTTGCGCTGCTCAGCCGCTTGCCCAGCAGGAAACCGCGCACTCGCCGGGCGAGCTTGGGCCGGCCGGCCTTCTGTAACTCGGTGGGGAAGGCCTCGAGCTGCTTGGTCGCCTCCTTGTCGCCGGACCGGATTAGCAAGTCTAGCATCTCCATCTTGAAATGTACGGCGAGCCCGGCCTGCTCGTCGTTGGGCTCGGCAGACAGAACCTTCTCGGACGCTTCCAGCGTGGCCCTGTTGGCCTTCTTGCGAAACTCCATCAGCGACTTGTAGTCGAGCACGGCAGGCCCTTGCCGCCGCAGGTTCTCGATATACTTGAGCAACTCTTCGGGTGTTCCGTCGGGCACGATGAAAGGGTCGGCCTGCTCGGTCGCCGGCTTCTCGGCCGGTTTCCGCTCGTCGGCCGTGCAGGGCAGCGCCGGACAAGTGACCACCAGAGCAATAGCCAAGCCAAGCAGCCGACTTCGAGTCGGCCGGTCATTCACATGAAACGACATATCGGATACCTCGGGGTTGTGGGGGATGGTGGATGACGTGGGTTCGCGGTACGCACCGCGGCCGACACGCTGTCGGCCGCGATGCGAAACTGCTCACTACGGCTTGACGCCTTCAGGCCCGACGATTTCGATAGTCAGCGGTTCGACTTCGGCCTTGAACGGCCCGGTGGGGGCCACCGGGGTCACGGTGAGTTCTCCCCTCAGAACGTGTTTTGAAATTACCGATGCGAGTCCCCTCCCCCTCCGGGAGAGGGTTAGGGTGAGGGTTATTCGGCAAGAAACCCCCGCTATTTGCGGTGTGATCCATGCCGCCCTCACCCTCTGCCCCTCTCCCAAAGGGAGATTTAAAACACGTTCTCAGATCGCCCAGTATGCTCAGAGCGTACCGACCGTACATATAACCGCAACCGCCTCGTCCCCACTTGCACGTGCCAGACGTGACGACCTTGCCGTCATGTTTGACAATTATGAACACATCCCCGTGCCGTACGCGGCCCTCCTTATCCGCCGCCTGCACGATGGAAACCCGGTAGCCTGCAGCGTCCCTAAACCGTGGGCCGACCCTCACGGTCGTGCCGGCCGGCACCTTGCCGCCGCGGTTGCTGTGTACGCTGACCCGGACGGGCGGCCCGGGAACCAGCCGGGTGACTTTGCCTTCTTCAACGGATATGATCACTCCGTTGTCGTCCTTGGGCTTGCGCAACGCCATGCAAAACATTATCCATTCGACGCCGTCCGCGTCGCCTTTCACAAATCCGTACTGAAACAGACGAACTTTGCCGACGGGAACCAGGTGCTTCCGGCCCTTCGCCGTGCCGGCGAGGCTGTGGCCGTCGGCGGTGATCAGGATTACTGCCATGTCATCAGTTGAGGTCTCGAGCGTGCCGACGGCCCCCTTGATCGGCTCGAAGGAGATCGACGAGCCATCGGCCGCAACGGTAACGTCATACAGTTTGCCGCCGGCTTCAATGATCGCCGGGCAGAGGTGTTCATCGTTGCCGACATCGAGCGGCTTCTCTATTGGTTTCGAGCGGAATCCATCACCAAGACCACAAGGTTGCCTGCCGTCGAGGAAGCTGAGCTTCAAGGGTTCGTTGTAAATCCCGTTGCACCCACGGTCCCTAAGCGCGATGTTCATCTGCCTGCCGGGCAGCGTGATCTTGCCCTGCCACGTGCCCTTGTTGGAGACGACTATCCCAACCCCGAACCGCTTGCGCAACCGCGCCCTGAGCTGGTGCTTCAGGGGCTTTCCGCCGGCGGTAACAGTCAACTCGAATTCGGCGCCCGATTTCCCCAGCGGAATGGGCTTCTCCTCGCAGATGTCGCCGTCGCAGTCGATATCGACGTAGAGTACGTCGTACGCCGGCACCTCCGCGCTCGACTTGTCCAACACGAGTGTGTACGGCTTCTCCTTGCCGTCGGCCCCAAACGGAAAACTGAAATACAACGGCTCGGCGTTGTACGCCGGCTCGTTACCAACACCGTCGGGCTTGCCAGCCTCGGGCCTCAGATAGGCCCCCTCACCCAACTTCTCCCATCCTTCGGGCACGGGCTTGTATTCCAATCGGAACGTCTCCGCGCCGCTCCACGACGCCACGGCAAACACCGCCGCGAGCCAAACTACAATCAACTTCTTCTTCCTCATGCCCAGTCCTCCTTTTCAGACTTTTCAGACAACCGTTCACGCAACCGCTGATGAGCCTTCGGTCGTGCCGAAGTTCCACCCATGAGCGATTACTGTCATTGTCGCATAGATCCGAAACCGAATCAAGTACCCATCGATCGCCCTGGATTTCCTGATTGGCGGGGGTGTGGCACGCCCTGAGCGCCGTGAAGGGCGTGGATTGCCGAATCCCCACGCCCTTCGTTCCTCAGGGCGTGCCACCCAATTTGATCAACTTATTTTTTCTGCGCGGGTTCTTATTACCTTGTTTGGTGGGTTTGAGGGATCCGCAGGGGCCAAAATCCCTTCCAGTGGGGGATATGGCATTGCAATGGAACCATCAGGGGTTGTGGCTCGTCTAT
>JAUWHT010000065.1 GCA_030605745.1 Pirellulales bacterium
TTCCTCGCGGGCTATATCAACGCAGCAGTGCGGTGGCGATTTTCATGGTACAGGCAAGCCACAGTTGACCGCGTGAGACGAGTTCACCTTCCAGACCCAACAGGCTCATCAGTTGAGTTTTCCGTCGGCTCATTCATTCCAGACATAGTGAGTCCGACTTGCCGCGATGTCAACTTGCGCTTTGAGTCGTTTACGATCGATGAACTGTACGACTTGTCGGCTGGGGATTATCACAACGCCTCCAGCCTTCCGGCTGGAACAACGCCTCTGGTGTCCTGTGGCGATGCAGAGAACGGCATTACCTCGTTTGTCAGGGTTCCCGCAGAGAAAACTTCCTCGCACCGTCTGACCATCGCTTTCAACGGGAACACGTTGACAGCGAAGTACCACCCATATTTGTTCGCGGCGAAAGACGATGTGGCTGTCTGTACGGCCAGGAGCGAGATGCGACCGAGTACCCAATTATTCATCCAATTGATGCTCAACCGCGAACGGTGGCGGTATTCGTACTACCGCAAGTGCTTCATCGGAAAGCTACGTCGATTCGAGGTTACACTGCCCGCCCATCGCGGTAAGTTAGATCAAGACGCTATGCAGACTATCGTCGAATCGGCCCCGTACTGGGGCGTCGTGCGCGATGCGATGACCGCCTGATTTTATGGGCAACTAATTCCGGGGGCACAATACTTCGGGAATTCCGGGGACACAATACTGATTTCTCTTGACGCCTTTTGGGTTGCCGGCATAATGGGGGCATGGCAAGACTGGCGAGAGTGGTGGTTCCAGGCTGCTCGCACCATATCACGCAGCGCGGGAATCGTCGTCAGGAGATGTTCTTCGGGAAGGAAACCGTGGGGTCAGAGAAAGCGCCGGGATAAACTCCATGCGCGAGAACCGGGAGACCCAGGCGACTCCCTCATCGGCTGGCTGAGCCCCGAGCCTCGAAGCTCCTCTCGCTGGGGGCCAATTCTTGACCTTGAAGAAATTGGTGGGCGGATGGTGTAGATTTATGCATGTTAATCTTCCACCTTATTTCCTTCCAGTTCCGCTTCAATCTCTTCGATCGTCGGCAAAACGGATTTCAATTTGTCCGGCAGGGCGCGGGTCAGTTCGTATTCGGATACGCCGATGGGTTTGTCCAGGCCGCGAAGGGCATATTCGGCGAGGATTTTCTTTTTGTCCTGACAGAGAATCAAGCCGATGGTCGGCTGGTCGGTGTCGTGTTTGAGCAGGTCGTCCACAACATTGAGATAGAAGTTCATCTTTCCAGCGTAGCCGGGTTTGAAGGGGCCGATCTTGAGGTCGATCACCACGAAACACCGCAACTTGAGATGATAGAAAAGCAGGTCGAGATAGTAGTCATTCTCACCGACATCGAGATGGTATTGCCGCCCGACAAAGGAAAATCCGGCGCCCAACTCCAGCAGGAATTTCTCCAGATGCCGAACCAGGCCGGTTTCCAATTCCCGCTCACGGAGAGGTTTGTCAATCGTCAAAAAATCAAAAAGATAGGGGTCTTTCAGCGTCTGCTTTGCCAGATCGGACTGCGGAGCAGGAAGCTGTGCTTCAAAATTTGTGACTGCATTACCCTGTCGTTCATAAGCATCGCTTTTGATCATCTGTTGCAGGATATTACGGCTCCAGCCCTGCTCGATAGTCATACGCATGTACCAGAGGCGCGTCGGCAGGTCTTTCACCTTTTGAATCAATAGCGTGTTGTGCGCCCATGGCAATTGGGCAACCAGTTGTTGCACTTTTGCAGGCACTTCCTCAACAACTGCTTTTGGGGCCACCGCTGGTGGCCTTTTTTCTTCAGGAAAGGCCGTCCCGCTTAATTGGGCCACAACTGGTGGCCCAATTTGCGTCAAAACGGGATACTCACGATAGAACTGAGTCATTCGCTTTAGGTTGCGTTCGGAAAAGCCCTTCACATCAGGAAGCTCATTTCTCAGGTCACGAGAGAGGCGACGGAGTACGCCTGCCCCCCAACCTTCCACTTTCTGCCGTTCAACAATGATCCGTCCGATGTCCCAATACAACACCAGCATCTCCCGGTTGGCGGAGAACACCGCCCGCGTCTGGGCCTGTCGGATACGGTCTTTTACGACGTTCAACAATTCATCGTATTGGATGAGTTTACCTCCCATAACCTAGCGCCTCCGGATTTTTCTCGATCGTAGCCTCCCAATTTTATCGCGACCAACGGCAGGCGAGATCACTTGTCCTTTTCCGCAAGGTACTCGTCGAACGGGCGCGACGGCTCATTGCGTCGCTCGGCGATCAAGGCCAGGTCCAACAGGTTTTCTCGGAAATTCTGATCGTCGGCAATGCCGGCCAGAACTGCCTCCCGTTCTTTCTTGGGTAACGCCTGTAAAGCGGTCAAGAAGACCTCGGCTGTTGCTTGTACTGCGGTCATCGAATAGGATCCTTTCTTGAGGATTGTGAACCTCACTTACATGCTGGCTGCTTTCGTCATTATAGTCATACGGGCAGGCGAGCACAAGCTTTCAGTTGTCAGTGGTCAGCTATCAGTGGTCAGCTTTCAGCGGTCGGGGTTCGGGGCTGGGTGGTTGTATTCAACACCCCCGAGTCCCCAGCCCTGAGTCCCCAGCCCCCAGCCCCGAAACTCCTCTCGCTGGGGGCCAATTCTTGACCTTGAAGTTGGTGGGCGGATGGTGTAGATTTGGAGTGGGAAGGCTGTTAGGGGGTTAGGGATTGGGGATTAGAGTCAAGTTCCAATCCCTAATCCCCAATCCCCAACTCCTTAGAAGGAACCAGACACATGGGAACTGAAGCCTGGATCTTGATTGCCCTGGGGGTGATCTGTGTATTGCTGGTGCTTGCGGTCATCGGCATTTACAACAAGCTGGTCGCGCTGCGGAACCGCTTCAAAAACGCGTTCGCGCAGATCGACGTGCAACTGAAACGCCGCTACGATCTGATTCCCAACCTCGTCGAAGTGGCCAAGGGCTACATGAAGCACGAGCGGGAGACACTCGAAGCGGTGATCCAAGCCCGAAACCAGGCCGCGGCCGCCGGGGCACAGGCCGCCCAAAACCCGGGCGAACCCGGCGCCATGCAATCGCTGGGCCGGGCCGAAGGCCAACTCACCGGCGTGCTGGGCCGGCTGTTCGCACTGTCGGAAAACTACCCCGACCTGAAGGCGAACCAGAACATGCTGGCTTTGCAGGAAGAGCTTTCCTCGACCGAGAACAAAGTCTCTTTCTCCCGACAGGCCTACAACGACGCCGTCATGCAATACAACACCTCCCGGGAAACGTTCCCGGCGGTGGTCTTTGCCGGGATGTTCGGTTTCCAACTGGCCGACTTGTTCGAGATCGAGGAACCCGGCCAGCGCGAAGCGCCTAAGGTGTCCTTTGGCTAGCCGGAATATCTCACCAAGAAATTCACCACGGAGGCACGGAGGACACGGAGAAAAGGCTTTGATTGGAGTTTTGATAGCTTGCGTCAGACATCAAAGTGTTTTCAACAACGTCATTGAAAATACTAGGCTTCCAATAATCTCCGTGTCCTCCGTGCCTCCGTGGTGAGAAATCCGGGCTAGTGAACATTCATGGACTTCTTCGAACACCAGGACATTGCCCGTCGCCGCACCGCGTGGCTGATCTTCTACTTCATCCTGGCCGTTGTGGCAATCGTCGTGGCGATATACTTCGTGGCGCTGATCGCCTTAACATTCGTCGGCGGCGACGCAACCCGGCCCGACGCGCTGAATCCTTACGCTGAAACGCCCTGGCACCCGGACCTGTTCGTCGTGGTCGCCGCGGCTACGATCGGGGTGATCCTGCTGAGCAGCCTCTACAAGACGTCGCAGCTTGCATCCGGCGGCGAGGCGGTCGCGCTGATGATGGGCGGCCGGCTGATCGATCGGGGCACCCGCGATCTGGCCGAACGCCGCCTGCTGAACGTCGTCGCCGAGATGGCCTTGGCCTCCGGCACGCCGGTCCCGCCCGTCTACGTCATGGACAACGAGCCGAGCATCAACGCCTTTGCGGCCGGCCACGAACCGGGCGACGCGGTGATCGGCGTCTCGCACGGGTGCCTCGACTATCTCGACCGCGATGAACTCCAGGGTGTGATGGCGCACGAATTCAGCCATGTCCTCAACGGCGACATGCGGTTGAATCTCCGCCTGATCGGCGTCCTGCACGGCATCCTCGTGCTGGCCATCCTCGGATGGTACGTGTTGCACAGTCTCAGATATTCGGGCCGGAGTTCCGGCGACAGCAAGGGCGGCGGCGCAATCGTGGCCGTGATCCTGATCGTCGCCGTCGGTTTGCTGGTCGTCGGCTCGATCGGGCTGCTCTTCGGCAAGCTGATAAAAAGCGCCGTCTCGCGGCAGCGCGAGTACCTGGCCGATGCCGCGGCGGTTCAGTTCACCCGGCTGCCAGACGGTATCGCCGGGGCATTGAAGAAAATCGGCGGGCGGCCGGAGACCTCGAAGATCGAAGACACTCACGCCGAAGAGATCAGCCACATGTTCTTCGGCAGTGCGTTGGGCAGCCGCAAGGTGCAGCTTTTTGCAACCCACCCGCCGCTGGCCGATCGCATCCGGCGGATCGACGCCTCGTTCGACGGCACGTTCCCGAAACGGGTCAAGCCCGTTAAGGTCAAACCCGAAGAGCCGAAACCGAAACCAAAACCAAAAGAGAAACCTCGCAGCCCGTTCGAGGCCGTACTCGGCGGCGGCTCCGCACCGCTAGACCCCGGCGGTGTGCTCGGCCGGATCGGGCTGCCGGGCATGGAACAGCTCCTCTATGCCGCCGCGATCCTGGAGAGTATGCCCCAACCGCTCGGCGACGCGGCACGCGAACCCTACGGCGCCCGGGCGGTCATCTATGCCGTCCTGCTCGACCGTGACGCCGGCGTGCGCAAGAAGCAACTCAACGCGCTGGGCGGCCGGGCCGAAGCGCCGTCGTATCGAGAGACCGAGCGGCTGGCCCCGCTGATCGACTCTCTGGCGGACGAAGCCCGACTGCCGCTGGTCGAAATGACGATGCCGGCGCTGAAGCAGCTTTCGGCCGGCCAATACGCGACGTTCCGCGAGAACGTCGACGCACTGATCGAGGCCGACAAGAAGATCGACCTGCTGGAGTACACCGTCCGCACGATGCTGCTGCGTCATTTGGACGTGCCGTTCGGGCGCGCCAAGCCGATCGCCGTTCGTTACCGGCGCCTCGATCCGCTAATGCCTTCGCTCATCGCCGTACTCTCCACGCTGTCCCATGCCGGCCAGCAGTCCGAGGCGGACGTCCGCCGGGCGTTCGACAAGGGCATGGCGGAAATCGGCCGAGCCGGCTCGCCGCTTGCGAAGTCGGACTGCTCGCTACGGAACCTCGACGCAGCACTCCACGCCCTGGCCGAGTCAGCCCCCAAGCTGAAGCGCGATATCCTCAGCGCGTGCATCGCCTGCGTCGCAGCCGACGGCAAGGCAACCCCACGCGAATGCCAACTCGTCCACGCCGTCGCCGCCGTCCTCGGCGTGCCGCTCGCGCTACGCAAAATCCGCATCCGCGAGCCGTAGTCCGGCATCGGGTATCCACAGAAACACCGGCCAAGACGGCAAAATGGCGTACAAATGTCAAGTGGCGCTTTTGGCCGGCTTTCAGCTATTAGCTTTTCTGC
>JAUWHT010000111.1 GCA_030605745.1 Pirellulales bacterium
CACGCTCAGCGGGGACTATCCCGAAGGACCCGTGAGGGTTGGACTGTTCGGCAAGCCGCGGAAGTCGCTGGCCGACGTGATCCGGCGGATCGATCATGCTGCCGAGGACAAGGAGGTGGCCGCGTTGTGGCTGCGGATCGAGGCGTTGAAGACCGGTCGGGGCAAGGTCCACGAGTTGCGCGCGGCGGTGCAGCGGTTCCGCAAGTCGGGTAAGCCGGTCTATGCCGAGCTGGCTACCGCCCAGAGTAACCAGTACCTCGTGGCGGCCGCCTGCGACCAGATCATCATGCCACCCTGCGGCATCTTGATTGTACCCGGCGTTCGCGCGGAGGTCACGTTCTACAAGGGCCTGCTGGAGAAGCTGGGGATCGAGTTCGAGCTGTTGCAAATGGGTAAGTACAAGGGTGCCGTCGAGCCGCTCACCCGAACCGACATGAGCCCGCCGCTGCGCGAAAGCATCGAAGCGCTGATCGACGACGCCTACGAGGATATGGTGGCGGTCATCGCGGCCGACCGCCAGATGAAGGGCTACAAGGTCAAGACCCTGCTGGACCAGGGCCTGTTCACCGCAGCAGCAGCCCGAAAGGCCGGGCTGATAGACCGGGTCTGCTACGCCGACCAGTTGCAGGATGCACTTCGTAAGAAGCTGCAGGCCGACAAAATCAAACTGGTTACCGACTACAAGAAGAAGAAAGTCGACACCGATTTCTCGGGCATCACCGGGATGATGAAGTTGGTGGAACTCCTGATCGGCGGCAAGCCGGCCAAGGCAACCGGCAAGAAGCCGAAGATCGCCGTAATCCACGCCGTGGGCATGATCATCGAGGGCAAAAGCGCGACCAACATCTTCGGCACCCGGGCCGTAGGCTCGACCACGCTGGTCAAGGCCCTGCGCAAGGCGGCGGAAGACCAGAAGGTGGTGGGCATCGTGCTGCGGATCGACAGCCCCGGTGGATCGGGCGTCGCCAGCGACCTGATCTGGCGAGAAACGGTGCGGATCAAAAAGCCGATCATCGCCAGCATGGGCGACAAGGCCGCCAGCGGCGGGTACTACATCGCCATGGGCGCCGACAAGATCCTCGCCGAGCCGCAGACCATAACCGGCTCGATCGGCGTGTTCGGCGGCAAGGTCGTGCTGCGTGGGCTGTACGAGAAGATCGGCGTCACTACCGAGATCATCAGTCGCGGCCAGAACAGCGGATCGCTCGCCACGACCGACCCGTTCACGCCCGAGGAGCGTAAGGCCTGGATGGTCGTGTTGAAGGAGGCCTACCGTCAGTTCGTCGGCAACGCTGCCAAGGCTCGCGAACTCGCATACAAGGACCTCGAAAAGCTGGCCCAGGGCCGCGTCTACACCGGGCGGATGGCTAAAGCCAACGGCCTGATCGACGAGTTGGGCACGTTGAAAGACGCAATTGCCGAGGCCAAGAAAGCCGCCGGATTGAAGCCCGACGCCGAGGTCGAACTGATGATTCTCCCCCGCCCGAAAACAATCTTCGAGCAACTCTTCAGCGACACCTCAGTCTCGACCGGCCTGGAAGCCACCTGGCCGGAGTTGCTTGAAACCGTTCGCAAGGCCAAACTCTTCCGCCGGTTGTTCAGCGAGCCGGTGCTGCTGTGGATGCCCTACAGGCTGGAGTTGCGGTAAACCAGTACACTTGGCAAGATGCAGTGTCTGCAACGGCTGCGTATGATCGTTTCAACCCGGATAGTCGGAATATCCGATACAGGATGGTACAGAATGACGGGGGCTTGCGCAAACTAGGAAGGTTTTTGGATGAAGTCTTGCCCTTTGATCGCTTGGCTGTTTCTGCTCATTGCCGGTTTGGGCTGCCGACTCGTGCTTGCCGCTGAGATGCGGCCCCCGCCTGGGGCCGTCCAGCCGGATCGGGCCTCGGTTGTCCCGGCGGGATATTCGGCCCACCAGGGGGGGCTGCCGGCGGTGCAGTTGGCTATTAGGCAACCCGAGGCCATCGCGCCCGGCGAGCCGCTCCCCTCCCATCAGCCGGCTTCTCCCTCGGCCTTGAGCTTGGACGACCTGGTGTGGATTGCCTTTCGGTCCAATCCCACGCTGGTCCAGGCCAGCATGGCGGTGCGAGCTGCCCAAGGGACCCATCTTCAGGTGGGCCTCTATCCTAACCCCACGACCGGATACATAGGCGACGACTTGGGCAACGACGGGTATGCCGGGGTGCAAGGTTGGTTCGTAGGCCAGGAGATTGTCACCTCCGGGAAACTCCGGCTGGGACGTGCCGTGGCCGGCCACGAACTTCAGCAGGCCCATTATGCCTGGGAAGCGCAGCGACGGCGTGTACTGAACAGCGTACGGACCGGCTACTACGAAGTCCTGCTGGCCAAAAAGATGATCGAAGTCAACGAACAGTTGGTCCGCATCGGAAGAGAGAGCGCCCGCGTTAGCGAGCAACTCAGGGCGGCTCAAGAGATCAACCGAGCCGAAGTGCTGCAGGTCCGCATCGAAGCCGAGAAGGCCGAACTCAATTTGGACATAGCACGAAATCATCACCGGGCGGTCTGGCAGCGGCTGACGGCGGTGCTGGGACGGCCGGACATGAAACCGGTTCCACTGGCCGGTGATGCCGCTAAAGACCTGCCGGCGCTAAGCTGGGAGGATATGCTCACACGGCTGTTGGCCGAAAGCCCGGAACTCGGTCAGGCCCGTGCCGGCATTCAGCGCGCACGCTCCGAACTGGCGCTGCAATGTGCCAAGCGGATACCGAATTTTGAGATCGAGGGTGCCGCCAAGTATGACCATGCCAGCGAGTTTGCTATAGCCGACATGCACTTTGTGCTACCGCTGAAGTTGTACGACCGCAACCAGGGCAACATCATCAAGGCACAGGCCGATTTGATCGCCGCCCGTAACGAGTTGCGACGGGTTGAATTGGACTTGTACGATCGGTTCGCCGCCGCTTTCGAGTTCTACGCCAACGCCCAACGGCAGGTGGAAACCTACAGTAGCACCATCCTTCCCAATGCCAAGGCGTCGCTGGACATGATCAGGGTTGGTTATCGCGAGGGGGAATTCGGGTACCTCACTCTGCTGCTCGCGCAGGAAACGTTTTTTGGCGTCAGTCTGGACTACCTGGCCAGCCTGAGCGAATTATGGGCCCGAACCATAGAGATCGAGGGAATGCTGCTCGAGGGGGGATTGCAGCGGCCAGAATAGCCGCGATTTGCCGGCGGTGTATCGAAGTGCTAAGCAGTTGTCCAGAAATAACTTTCCGCTTTTGGCTCGTGTTCTGTTTAGCGGCCGACGGCACGTCGGCCAAAATGGTGTGTAATTCAGGCCGACGTGCCGTCGGCCGCTAAACGGTCTGCGGTAAGTTATTTTTGGACAAGTCCTAATGGCCAAGCTTCCGCCTATCTACAAGGAAAAGGGCAAAACCTACCAGGCCGACACTTGCCGACCGGTGGTGCAGGCCGCCAAAGCCGGCCGGCTTCACCACCAGGCACTGGTCCACGGCCACTATCCCGGCCGACGGCTCTCCCGGAGCCACTTGCCGGGCGTCAAGATAGTCGGCTTCTGGGACGCGAATCACGACCAGGATTGGGGGTTGGACTGGCATCGCAATGAGGGTATCGAACTGACTTTTCTGGAGACCGGCCGTTTGGGCTTTGCAGTCGATCACCACACGTACGACCTGCAACCAGACGATCTGACGCTCACCCGACCCTGGCAGCTTCATCGTGTGGGCGATCTGCACGTGGCCGCCGGACGCCTGCATTTCGTCATCTTAGACGTTGGGGTCCGCCGGCCACACCAGGCCTGGCGATGGCCGTCCTGGCTGGTCCTGACCAGGGCCGATCGGGAGAAACTGACCAACATGCTCAGGCACAACGATCAGGCGGTCTGGCACGCCACCGCCGAGATACGCCATTGCTTCCAGCGGATCGGCCGGGCCGTCCAGACCGACCGCTCCGGCAGTAACGTCTCGCGATTGGCTGTGCATCTGAACGAGTTGTTCGTCCTGGTGTTGGAGATGCTCAGTCAAGATCACATCCAACTCGACGAGTCGCTATCGAGCACCCGCCGAACGGTAGAGCTGTTCCTGGACGACTTAACTGGGAGTCTCGACCACCTGGCTTTGGAATGGACGGTAAAGCGAATGGCCAGGCAGTGTGACATAGGCATAACGCACTTCACGCACCACTGCAAGCAACTGACCAACATGACGCCGATCAAGTACCTGAACCAATGCCGGCTCGAAGTGGCTTCAAAGCTCCTGCTCGAGCAGCCGCAGATGAGCGTGCTACAGGTCGCCATGGCCTGCGGGTTCGGCTCCAGCCAGTACTTCGCCACCCTCTTCCGCCGCCATTTCGGCCACTCGCCACGGGCATTTCGGGTAAATCCGCTGTCCCGATCGGTCCCTACCGTTTAGCCGCCTTTCTTACCACGGTGTAATTTGGCATGGCCAGGACCGTTTACGGTCCTTTCCGCCGAAGGTGGTATTAGGCCCGGCATTTATGCCGGGTGTGGAGGGTTCGCGGGAAAGTTCTCGCCGTCACGATATCCGCCAAGGCCCGTTTACGGGCCTTCTCGTTGTAGCGGCTTAAGCCAAGACTTCGAGAAGCCCCGTAAACGGGGCTGTGTTCTGCTCGAAAACAAGGGGTAGAAATCGCCGACTTCGTTTACCCGTCCTAAAGGACGGGCCTAACAGGGCAGCGCGCGGAAGTGCTCGGTAGTGGTCAAGACCACCGCGTCGACGCTCTTGTCGTCCAGCAGCTTGCGGTAGTCCTGGTAGATTCCGTACTTCCCGCCCTTCTTCTTGATCACTTCACCTTCATAACGCTTCAGG
>JAUWHT010000075.1 GCA_030605745.1 Pirellulales bacterium
GGGCGTGCCACCAATTTGTACAGCTTATTTCTGCGCGGGTCCTGAGGTCACAAGGCCGCGGCGGCCTCGGCAGTCTCTATGGTCTCCACAGTCTTCGGCGCGTATGGAACCTCGTACATCGGTGGCGGCAGCCCCAGGTCGCGACGCTTGCGGTCGATGTGGTCGATCATCAGGTGGGCGGCCTCGATCGGATCCTCCTCAAAAGCCCAGGTCGCACCGAAGTAGTCTTCGAATGTCTTGGTAAGCAGTTCTTCCACATAGCGGCTGCCGCGGACCGGCAGCGGCGGGTTGACGACGGTAAAGATGCCGCTGGCCACCACGTACATGCCGATGGAGATCGCCTTTTCGCTCATCCATTCGGGCGCGGCACCGACCACCGGCAGCTTGTCGATCGAGTCGCCGATGCCGCCCTCCTTGACCATCTCGACCACGGCGGTGAGAATCCGCGAGTTATCGACGCAACTCCCGACGTGGAGCACGGGCGGGATACCCACCGCCCGGCATATCTCCTGGAGGCCATTTCCCGCATATTTTTCGGCCGCTTCGGGCGCAAGTAACCCTGCCTTGGCACAGGCGATCGCACTACAGCCGGTCTGTACCACGAGGATGTCGTTGCGGATCAGTTCCTTGACCATCTCCAGATGGTATCTATCATGTGTAAACTTCGCGTTGTTACAGCCCACCACGCCCGCCAGACCGCGGATACGGCCTGCCTGAATGCCGTCGCACAGCGGCCGGTAGCTGGGCCGGTACCTGCCGCCGAGGAAGGTGAAGATGTCCTCGGTTGTGAAGCCCGCTATGAGTCCCTCTTTCTCCTTCGGGATCCGGACCTTGGAGGCGTTTCGGTTCGGGAAGTTCTCGATAGCCAGGCGCACCAGCTTTTTGGCCGTTTCCATCGCCTCATCTTCGTGGAACTCGATGTGAGTCATGCCGGGAAACTTGGCCTTGGGGCTGGTAGAAAAAATCTTCGTGTGGAAACATTCCTGGAGCCGGGCAATTGCCGGCATGATGCACTGCACGTCGACGACCATCGCGTCTACCACGCCCGTGATTATGGCCAGCTCCTGCTGGAGGAAGTTGCCGGCGACGGGAATGCCGTGCCGCATGAGAATCTCGTTGGCCGTGCAACAAATGCCGGCCAGATTGATGCCCTTGGCGCCCTTGGACTCGGCCAGCGCCACCAGTTCGGGATCACCGGCCGCGGCCACGATAACCTCCGAAAGCGTCGGCTCATGGCCGTGTACGATGAGGTTCACCTCATCCTCATTCAAGACCCCCAGATTTGCCAGGGAACGGGTGGGTTGGGGCTCACCGAAGAGGATATCCGAGACGTCGGTTGCGATCATCGAGCCGCCCCAGCCGTCGGCCAGCGCCGCCCGCACTGAGCCCATGACCAAGTGTTCCGGGTCGTTGTCCACCCCGATGTGCGTCATGTGCATTCCGGTGACGATATCCTGGTCGACGCCGCGCGGCGTAACACCGGCCGCCGCCCAGAACTTCTGCTGCTGTTCGGGTACGCGGGCGACGTTCGCCAGGACCCCCTCCTGCCTTCCAAACTCGCCAAGGAGCAAGTGCGCCAGGTCCTTTGCCACCTCCTGGTCGTTGCGACCTTCGCTGGGGATGCCGTACTCTTCGGCCAGTTTGCGGAGTTTGACGGTGCCTTTGATCTTGTATGCGTCGGACTTGCCCTCGGCGGCCAGGGCCAGCGCGTGGACGATGTCGCGCCCATGGTCGGAGTGTGCCGCCGCCCCGCCGAGCAAACCGCGCAGCAGGTTCCGGGCGACAATGGTATCGGCCGTCGCGCCGCAAACACCGCGATCAGCCCCTTCGCCGAACGGATCGATCCGGCAGGGTCCCATCGTGCAGTTCCGGCAGCAGATACCCAGCCGACCGAAGCCGCACTGCGGCTCCTGCGCATCGAGCCGATCCCAGGCAATTGGTACCTCAGCCTCGCAGGCGAAGTTTATCATTTCCAGCGAGGCCGGATCGGCCGACCGTTGCTTCCGCTCAACCATAATAGTCTCCTATAAAGCCGCGACCGGTGGTCGCGCCTATTTGGATTACTACTTCGTTGCTTCGTTGGTTGCATGATGCGCGACCACCGGTCGCGGCTTTATGGTTTCGCGACCGCCGGTCGCGGCTTTATGACTCCATGGTTTCCCCAATACGGTTCACCGCCTCGACAAACGCACCGTTCTTCAGGTCCAGTGGTCGTCCCTCCAGATCGGCACGGGCCAGTTCCTCATCGAATGGAAGCATACCAATGATAGTTTGTTTCCCCAAGGCCCGTTGGAGCAGATCTCGCTCCTGCTGCCGGCTCAGCTTGTTCGCCACGACGAAGGCGCGTTTGATTCCGATATCGGCAGCGAGTTTGCGTATTCGTGTGGCCGTCTGCACACTCCTCATTCCCGGTTCGACGACCGTAATCATGGCGTCGACGCCGCTGGCCGAAGCACGTCCCATGTGCTCCAGCCCGGCCTCCATGTCCAAGATCACATCGTCGTCAATCCGCAGCAGCAGGTGCTGCATCAGCGTCTTCAGCAGTGCGCCCTCTGGACATAAGCATCCTTTGCCGCCGGACTCGACCGTGCCCAGAACCAGCAGCCTTACACCCCCCGCATCCACCGAAAAGCGGTCCGGCAGGTCGTCCACCCGGGGATTCAGCTTGAACATCAGGCCGGCGCCCTGGTCCTGCGCGCCGGTCCGCTGCAAGATGAGTTCCCGCATCTGGGCGATGGGCCGGGGGATACGAGCTTCCGAGACACCCAGCGCCGAGGCCAGATTCCCGTCGGGATCGGCGTCCACGGCCACCACAGCCCGGCCCAGGTCGGCTGCTCGCCTCGCCAGGGCCGCAGCCAAAGTGGTCTTGCCCGCACCGCCTTTGCCACCGATTGCAAGCTTCATTGCACACGACTCGGTCCGGCACAAACACAGTGTATGAATCAAAAATACACTGTGTATATAATCAACCCTACAGCCTTCCGACCAACCCGTCAAGGCATTGAATCACCCGTTCGGTCGGACTATAAGGAGGGTAATACTTCATCTGAATGGAGTTTTGTTGGCTGTAGGCACGTGGCCATGGTATTGAGTAACCATTCACATCACCCGGCGGGATGGTCCGGCAAACCTCCCCCACAGGAGAATCTCAAGCGGGCAATTGAGTTGGGCTTCGAGGCCCTCGGCGGCCAACCGGACGAGCAGTTGCTCTGGCTGGGTACAGAACGCCTGGAAAACTCCTGGCGGCTGCCGGTCTTGGGCGACGTGTTTGTGGTGGACCCCTCAGCAAAGTGCATCACGACCTCCGCCGGGGAAGAAGTCGGCCCACATTGGACCATTCTCACACTGCATTACCTGGCGGTTTCTGCGCGGCTTGATCAGCAGATGCCGGAAGTTACCTTTGCAGACTTCTCGACGGCCCGATCGTATGCCGGGGTTTATCACCGCCGCGTGATTGCCCGGTTCTGTGCAACCACCGGCCGCGACGCCGAGAGGTTTTGCGCCGCGGCAACAGCACTTGGCGGGCGGACCGCACCCGGCGGCGATGCGGCGTTCGACTTCGACGTGTTTCCCCGTCTGTCCGTGCGGCTGATCTGGCACGCAGCGGACGAGGAATTCCCCCCGTCGGCCACGCTGCTGCTGCCCGGTAACATCGAATCCTACTTCTGCCCGGAAGACATCGTGATGCTCTCCGAGCGCCTGGTATCCCGCCTGGCCGGCCGACCATTCTAGTTTCACCGATGAGTTCACCACGGAGACACGGAGGGCACGGAGGGCACGGAGCCGAACGTTAATCATAGCAACTCT
The DNA here is from genome assembly GCA_030605745.1 of Pirellulales bacterium. Lineage (GTDB taxonomy): Bacteria > Planctomycetota > Planctomycetia > Pirellulales > Thermoguttaceae > JAUWHT01. The sequence continues at coordinate 3,808 of JAUWHT010000075.1, forward strand.
ATCTTTTCCGTATTCTCCGTGTCCTCTCTGTGTCCTCCGTGCCTCCGTGGTGTTTTCCTCGTCTGTGGCTGTCACCCGTAACGTTCCACGATTTCGCGCGAGACCGCCTCGATGCCGATTCCGACCGGACACACCTTGTCGCAGCGCCCGCAGAAAAAGCAGGTTATCAGGCCCCAGCGCTCCGGGTCGGCCACCAGCTTGTGGTGAATTCGACGCCGGGTCCGCAAGGCTTCAGTTCCCAACGGGTTATGCCCGCTGGCCTCGCGCATGAAGCCGCCGAACTGGCACGAGTCCCAAATCCGATGCCGCTCGACCGTGTTGCCGCACTTCCAGTCGTAAACGTCAAAACAAGTGCACGTCGGACAGGCAAGGTTGCACGCGGTGCAGCCGATACACCGGTCCGCAATCTCCTGCCAGAACACCTCGGGCACCTTTTCCTCCCTGAGGAGTTGCGAGGCCCGGCCCACCACATCGGCAAACTCCGTGCCCAGGGCATCGGACTCCCTTTGCAGTTGATCAAGCGAGCCATCCACGCCGCCCTGGATACGATCGCACAGTCGCCGGCCGGCTTCGCTGTAAGGGACCACGACGAAGCGCACGCCATCGCAGACCAACTCGAAGTCGCACTTGCCGCCGGCAATCTTCAGGAACTCGCCGCCGGCACCGCAGCGGCCGGAAACCACGCCAACCACCGCCCCGGTACGCTTGCCAAAGTAAATGTCGTCGCAGTATTCTTCGCTGAAGAACCTGTCGATGAACTCCAGGCAGTCGGCATCCTGGGCGGTAAATCCGACCACCAGGAGCGGCTTCTCCGGAGCTCCTTGCATCTCGATCGAGCCGGGGCGGTAAGTCAGTTCCGTCTCGAACTGGGGGAAGAAGACAGACGTCGGCTTGCCGGGAATCGCGCCGCCGGCAAGCGCTAAAGGCCCCTCATCCGGCCGCCCCAAGGCCCGCGTCCCGTCCTCCAGGGCGATCGGCACCCGGACATCAAATTGGGGGGCGACAGAACGCAGAAAAGCCTCGAACTCCTCAGACGTCACGGCTTTCGTGGTACGGTCCTTCTGCATTGCACACTTCCCAACGTCCTGATTTCCAGTTCACCAGGCAAACCGAGTATACTAAGACCCCTACGTCTACTTCAACACCCTTAGGAATTGACAACCACCCGGCAAGCGCTATATTGTATGATTGTCTTCTCCCACCCGTCGGGAGTCTGAGGACAGGTAGCTCAGTTGGTAGAGCACTGGACTGAAAATCCAGGTGTCGGCGGTTCAATCCCGCCCCTGTCCACTTGGGGGGGCGGACTGCCGCGAACTTACCGTAGCTTCAGCCGGTCGCAATGTCTTTTAACATAAGCACTTACAACGATTTGGGTAACTTGAGTTCCAACCAATTCCGGCGATTCTGGATTTTGGCGCTTGACAGGGTTGTACGGATATGAGTATAATCACAGGTGTGCTAGCATCGCCTGTAACGCCGGCGTCCCGCCGGCTGTATTGTGCTGGCGTCTCGCCGGCCATGTTGTGCCGGCGGTACTACGGTTGAAACCTGTGGCGCCAGGTGCTTGACGAGGAAAACACGATTTGGTAGAATAGTCACATGATCAGAGTTCCAGCCATCCTCTGCCCCATTTTCGATTTTTCGATTTTGGCGGTTGACACGGCTGTAGGAATGAGTATAATCGGTTGTTATGCTAGCATCGCATGTAACGCCGGTGTCCCGCCGGCTGTATTGTGCCGGCGAGACGCCGGCGTTACAGATTGCTTGACACCCGAGATACGATCTGGTAAAATAGCTGCATGATGAAAGTCTCCACTATCCGCCGCCCCATCCAGCGTCTTGGTACGCTTGACGATGATGCCCGCTGCACCGGGACATCAGTGCGTGGAGCGTACCC
>JAUWHT010000164.1 GCA_030605745.1 Pirellulales bacterium
TCGCTCATCTTGCTTTCGTAGAAATCGACGATAGTGAAGTTGTCGCTGATTGCCTTCGGCGGCGTGCCGGCGGTAGGGAAGGTAAGCTTCACGTCGTCGCCCGGCAAGGCCAGAAAGCGATCCTCGCCTTCCGTCGTGCGAAAACTGACCAGCGCGATCCCCAGCACCGCACCGGCGTGCTGCTCGATGGCCGGGTCGAACCGGTTTGCCTCATCATGCTGCGCGAACGGATTGGCCGGTGCAATTTCGGAGCGCGGCCGTCCCGACCGCTCTGTGCGCTCAGTGCGGGCTGGAAGCCCACGCTCCAGTTGTTGCTGAAATGCCTTGAGCCGGGCGGTCTGGCGGCGGTGCGGCCAACCGGCCCGCGCCATCTGCTTCCGCAGAGGCGCCTCCGGGCCGGCCTGGTGATCGCGGACGTCGTAGCCAGCCTCGCGCAGCAGGAAGCTCATCTCACGGCGGTTCGACTTATGCTGAAGGTATTTTCCGAAATCGCTCACCTGGCTGTGCGTCTTTTCGTCGATGCCGACCAATTGGACCTGCCGGGTGACCCAGTTGCCGCCGTACTGGAAGCTGAGCATGGCCGGAACCACAACGGTGGACGTCATCCCCTCGATCGACTCGCCGGCCACCCGGTCGATCTGTTCCATGTGCCAGGCCGCATCGCGCATACCTTCCAGACTGCGGGCTTCGAGCACCACGTCGCAGAGGATACCGTGTATGCGGTTCTGCATCTCGGTCGTGAACCCCGCCATCACGCTGTTGACTACAATCATCGTGGCCACGCCCAGCGTTACACTGATAATCGACGCCAGGGCAATGTACCGCGTGCGGAGGTAACGCCAGCAGAGGAGGAGTTTGTACATGGGAATTAGGGGCGAGGGGTCAGGGGCTAGGGGCTAGGGGCTAGGGATCTGACTTCAGCCGAAACGCCCGCCGACTGCGTTCAGCGGGGTACATTCATCATTCATCATTCATCATTCATCATTATTTCTCCGCCTCCGGTCGCAACAATGGGAATAGGATTACCTCGCGGATGGTCTGCGAGTTGGTCAGCAGCATCACCAGCCGGTCGATGCCTACGCCCAGGCCGCCGGCCGGGGGCATGCCGTGTCGCAACGCGCGAACGAAGTCGCGATCCATCTTGGCCATCGAGTCCTCTTCTGCCAGGCCTTCCAATTGCTTGCTGAGAAGTTGCTCCTGCAAGTCGGGGTCGTTTAGTTCGGTATACGCATTGGCCACTTCCATGCCTTGGATGAACAGCTCGAACCGCTCGGCGACCACCGGATTGTCGGCCTTGCGCTTAGTCAACGGGCAGATGCTGGCCGGGTAATCGAGCACGAACACCGGGCCGAGCAAGGCATCTTCGACCTTGGCCTCGAACAGCTCGTTCTTGATCACGTCGGGATGCTTGCCGGCGGTGTCCAGTCCGATCTTTTGGGCCATCGCCTTGACGGCCGCCGGATCGTCGTCGGCCACGCCCGCGTGCTCGGCCAACAACTCGTCGTACGTTTTTCGCGGGAATGGCCGTGTGAAGTCGATCTCGCCGTCACCCCACTTGAGCTTCAGGTCCTGCCCGCTGGCCCGGACCGCATCGACGATCAGCTTCTCGGTCAGTTCCATCATCGTGCAGTAGTCGCCGTAGGCCTGGTAGACCTCGAGCATGGTGAACTCGGGATTGTGGCGTGGGCCGATGCCTTCGTTTCGATATACGCGGCCCAGTTCGTAAACACGTTCGATCCCGCCGACCAGCAGACGCTTCAGGTGCAACTCCAGTGCGATCCGCAGGAACAGGTCGATGTCCAGCGCGTTGTGGTGTGTGGCAAACGGCCGGGCGGCCGCCCCGCCGGCGATTGCGTGCAGCGTGGGCCCCTCCACTTCGACAAAGCCTTCACCGGCCAAGGTGTTGCGGATCGACTGCACGATCTTCGTCCGCCGCAGGAACCGCTCCAACACGCCCTCGGAGTGGATCAGGTCGAGATATCGCATCCGCTGCCGCAGTTCGGGATCGGTTAGTCCCTTGTGTTTGGTCGGCGGCGTTTCTATGGATTTGCTCAGGAAGTGGAGGTCCTCGGCGAAGATCGTCAGCTCGCCGGTCCGGGTGCGCTTCAACTCGCCGTCGACACCGATGATGTCGCCCAGGTCGAAACATTGGGCCAAGGCCCAATTCTCTTCGCCGACCTGCTTTTTCCCAATCGCCAACTGGATCTTGCCGGTCCAGTCGCGGATGTCCACAAAGATCAGCTTGCCTGCTCCGCGTTGCAGGATGATCCGCCCGGCCGCGCGG
>JAUWHT010000083.1 GCA_030605745.1 Pirellulales bacterium
TGCTGGCGTACATCCAGTATCCGGCTCATGTCAGCGACCTGCAGCGAGAGGACTGGGCCGAACAACGAGAAAATGTTCTAACATCAGTATTAGACCGCTATAAACCCAAGAAATCCTTGCCAACATCGTGAGGCACTACCCTGTGTTTGGTTTGAGCACTCTGTAAAGGACTGTCGGGGCCCCCGTTCCCGGAGGGGATTTTGGGGTGTTTTCCGGCTGAAGCCTGCCGAAAGGATTCCCGTTGGCTGTCGACCCTAATCTGCCACCCGAACCGCCTGATCCGGGCGACAATCTGCCGCAAGGAAGCCCCGCCGAGGGCAACGGCGACTCGGGGGGCAAGCTACTTAGGCTGCCCATCGAGGAGGAGCTGAAGGACAGCTACCTGACGTACGCTATGAGCGTGATCGTCAGCCGGGCGCTGCCGGACGTGCGTGACGGGCTGAAGCCCTCGCAGCGGCGGATTCTGGTGGCGATGAACGACCTGAATCTGGGGCCGGGGTCCGCCCGGGTCAAGTGCGCCAAAATCTCGGGCGATACGAGCGGCAACTACCACCCGCATGGCGAGGGTGTGATCTATCCCACCCTGGTCCGATTGGCCCAGGAGTGGAACATGCGTCACGTGCTGGTCGACAAGCAGGGCAATTTCGGGTCGGTTGCCGGTCTGCCGCCGGCGGCCATGCGGTACACCGAGGCCCGCATGTCGCCGATCGCCTCGGTGATGCTCGAGGACCTGAAGCTCGATACGGTCGACTACTTGCCGACCTACGACGAGCGGCGGACCGAACCGACGGTGCTGCCGTCGAAGTTCCCCAACCTGCTGGTCAACGGCGCCACCGGTATCGCCGTGGGTATGGCCACGTCGATCCCGCCGCACAACCTGGGCGAGATTTGCGACGCGTTGATCCGCGTGATCGACGAGCCGGAGGTCTCGATCGACGAGCTGTTGGAGATTGTCCCCGGCCCGGACTTCCCGACCGGCGGTGTGGTTTGCGGCCGCAGCGGCATCCGGAGCAGTTATCACACGGGCCGCGGGTCGATCGTGGTGCGTGCCCGAACGCGCGTCGAGGAGTTCGGCAAGAACCGCACGCGGATCATCGTTAGCGAGATTCCCTACCAGCAGGCCCGGGACCGGGTCGAGCAGCGGATCGCCGCCGCGGCGGCCGACGGCAAGGTCGCCGGTATCGCGGCCACCCGAAACGAAAGCGACCTGAAAGAGCCGGTCCGCCTGATACTGGAGCTTAAGCGCGACGCCGATCCCGACGTGGTGCTCAACCAGCTCTACCAGTTCACGCCGCTGCAAGAGAGTTTTTCGATCATCTTCCTGGCGCTGGTCGACGGCAAGCCGCGGGTGCTGTCGCTCAAAGAGCTGCTGGAGGAGTTCATTCGTCACCGGGTGGTGGTGATCCGCCGGCGCACGCAGTTCCTGCTAGCCAGGGCCCGGCATCGGAAGCACACGGCCGAGGGCCTGCTGCTGGCGCATGCCGACATCGACCAGGTGATCCGCGTGATCCGCAGTTCATCGACCCAGGCCGAGGCCAAGGCCCGATTGATGGAGATCGAAGCCCCGGCGGCCATGCTGCGCAAAGCGCTGGGTGATGATGGGTTCGCCGTCTTCCAATCGGAGCGGGGAGAAAGCGAAACCTATTCGCTCACACCCATCCAGGCCGATGCGATCCTCAAGATGACGCTTGGCCAGTTGGTTAACCTGGAACAAGAGAAGCTCGGTGAGGAGCATCGGGAACTACTGGCCAAGATGACCGATTACAGCCGTATCCTATCCGACGAGCGGAACATCCTGACCATTGTTCGCGAGGACCTGCGCGAGCTGAAGCGGAAACACGCCAATCCCCGCCGCACCGAAATCAGCGGCGAGGAAATCGGCAGTCTCGAACTGGACGACCTGATCGCCGAAGAGACAATGGTCGTCTCGATAAGCAGCAACGGCTACATCAAGCGCACGCCGGTGAAGGCCTACCGGGCACAGCGACGCGGCGGCAAGGGACTCAAAGGCGCAAAGACCGAAGAGGAAGACCCGATCCAACACCTGTTCGTCGCCAGCACACACGCCTACCTGTTGTTCTTCACCAGCAAGGGCAAGGTTTATTGGCGCAAGGTGTACGGGCTGCCGCAGCTTGGCCGGGACAGCCGCGGCCGGGCAATCGTCAACCTGCTGAACCTCGCCGAAGGCGAACAAATCACCGATTGCCGCGCAGTGAAGGACTTCGACCGGCCCGACCACCACCTGGTAATGGCCACTGCTCGCGGACTGGTCAAGAAAACGCCGCTTGAGGCCTACAGCCGGCCGATGAAAAGCGGGATCATCGCCATCAAACTCCGCCAGCGCGACGAACTGGTCGACGTGGTGGTTACCAAGCCGGGCGACGAATTGGGCCTCTCGACCGCCCGCGGAATGGCCATCCGCTTTAAGGAGTCCGACGCCCGGCCGATGGGCCGCAACTCCAGCGGGGTGAAAGGGATCAACCTGATCGGCGACGATCACGTGGTGGGCATGGTAGTGGCCGATCCGCAGGCGGCACTGCTGACCGTCTGCGCAAACGGCTACGGAAAGCGAACACCCTTCGGACCGAACCTCGAGACAGAACCCGCCGACGCCGCGCCCGACGACGAACAGACCGAAGCCGAATACAAACAGACCGAAGACAACAACAGCTACTCCGGACAGCGGTGCTATCGCACGCAGCGTCGCGGCGGCAAGGGGCTGCGCGACATCAAAACCACACGGCGGAACGGGCCGGTTATTGGCATCTGCCGCGTGAGCGAGCAGGACGAGTTGATGATGATCACCGCCCGTGGCAAGATCCAACGCATCCGCGCCTCCGACATCAGCATCGTCGGACGCAATACCCAGGGCGTAAAGATCATGAACCTCGACCCGGGCGACACGCTGGTGGCCGTCAAGCGAGTCCCGCAAGAAGGCAGTACAACTACGTTGGCGGCGTCTGATCCCGCCGGACCACAGTCTGACACTTGACGACGCCTCCTACAAACGGATTTGCGGTTCTGGGTGAATGTCGCTCTGCAGTTACCCTTGGAGCAAGAGGACAACCCGGTCATCGCCGGCGATCATAAACTGGTCCACATCGTGTGTGTGGCTGGGGCATCCCCAAGACGATAGTTGCCACAGCCCACAGCTTATAGTATACTGATTGTTTTCGTCAAACCCCACAGGAGAACCCGAGATGTTCCACCGATGCTGGCTGTTGTCCGCCGTGATATTGGTCGTTGGACTTTCTGACGCGTGCCGTGCGGAGGAGGCTTCGGCCCTGCGGCTGGTGCCGTTTCCCAAGGAAGTGCAACTGAAAACGGGCACATTCGCGCTTGGCAGGAAGCTGGTCCTCGAAGCGCCCGCCGGTGCGGCCGAACTTCTCGCCGGCTTGATCGGCGCCGAGTTGAAACGGGCCGGTTCGGCGGCGCCGAAAATTCATCACCTTGAAACAGAGGCACAGGTACTGCGGCTGGCAGGCGAAGCCCGTGGCAAACCGCCGAAGTTTCGCTTCCGCGATAGCCCCACGCCGGAGGACTACGCATTGGTGGTCGGCGGCGAGGAAGTCGTTTGCGGGGCGCCGGGCGAAGCGGGGTTGTTTTACGCCGTGCAGACGCTCCGCCAGCTCATCCGGGCCAACCGCCGTGACGGGGGCCTACCGTGCCTCAACATCCGCGACTGGCCGTCGCTCCGCTGGCGATGCTTCCAGGACGACCTTACCCGGGGACCAAGCTCCACGCTGGATACGCTCAAGCTACAGATTGACCTGGGCGCCGCGCTGAAGATGAACTTGTTCACCTATTACATGGAGTACCAGTACGCCTTCAAGAAGCACCCGATCATCGGGCCCAGCGACGGCTCGCTTACGCCCGAGGACCTTGTCGCCTTGGTCAAGTATGCCAAGCCGCGGCATATCGACATTCTGGGCAACCAGCAGTCGTTCGGCCATTTTGAGGACATTCTCAAGCACCAACAGTACGCCCACCTGCGCGAATCCTCGTACATCCTCTCTCCGATCAAGGAAAAAAGCTACCAACTGCTCGACGACCTTTACTCCGAGGTGTGCCCGCTGCTGCCGTTTAAGATGTTCAACGTCTGCTGCGACGAGACGCATGACCTGGGCAAAGGGCCGTCGAAAGAACTGGCCCGGGAGATCGGCGTCGGCGGCGTCTACGTCCGGCACCTCCGCCGCGTCCATGATCTGCTGAAGGAGAAATACAACAAGCTGAGTGCGGCTGGAACGCCTCGACCACCACCCCGCAGGATTTCAACCGGCGGATCGGCGCAGTGCTGTTCGGCGAGAAGGGCGACCACTTCGGCCAGGCCATCGAACTGCTGGGCCAAACCCACTGCTTGCCCGGCATGCTGGGCATGAAGAACCGGCGGTTCTGGCAGAACGATTTCCCGCCGCAAACGAGTGCTTCCACCGCGCGGACATCGGCCGAGCGGCTGCTGAAACTCGTCCGGCCGGCCATCGAACATCTCGAAGCCTGCAAGAAGGACGCCACCGTCAATGCGAACCTGCTGGATCATTTCCTGTTGGGCGCCCGGCGAATGGAACTGATCGGCCAACGGATGCTCGACGGTCTGGAAGCGGTGCGGTGCTACACCAAGGCTTGTGAGACCGGCGGCCGAGAAGCCCTGCCGTGGCTGGACAAACTGGAAGTGCTGGTTCAACACAACCGCGATGCCCACGAAGCACTCGGCAAACAGTTCGCGCAGCTCTGGCTCGCCGAGAGCAAGCCGTACGCGCTGGCCTGGACGATGGACCGCTACAAGAAGAAGGTGAAGTGGTATGACACTCTGGCCGGGCAGCTTGTCGATGCGCGCAAGAAGGCCGAGGCCGGCACACCGTTGCCGCCGCCGAAGCAAGTCGGGCTGACGCTGCCCGAGGGGAAGAAATAAATGAAACGGAATACCAGGACTTGATTTTTCTTTGTGCCGGCCTAACATGGATGCACGTCGTTTTGTTCCTTTTATCGCGGTGGGCTGCTCTATGCGACTGACTGAGATGGAGTAACGGGTCCTGCGGGAGCTGGTCGATGTCCTTCGCGAGGATCTTGGGGCTTCGGAAGTCCTTCTGTATGGCTCGGCCGCGCGGGACCAATTGCAAGAAGGCTCCGACATCGACCTGTTGGTGATTCTCCCGGAAGTCGATTGGGAGATCGAGAAGCAAGTGATAGAGCGCTGCTTTCGCGCCGAGTTGAAATGCGGCAGAATCATTTCAACGGCTTGTTTCACCGTGGACGAACTCACCAAAACTCCGCTGCGTGTTTCTCCCTTTGTCCTCAACGCCCGCAAGGAAGGGATCCCGTTGTGACTGAAGACATTCAGCCAAACGCCTTTCGCGGCGGCTGTCGCAGGATGTAGAACCACAGCCCCGCCGCGCAGACTAACATCATCAGGCTTACATTCTGCGAGATGCTCAACCCTGTGCCGAAAACCGGGCTCTCGTCGGTGCGGGCAATCTCGATCAGAAACCGCGTGATCGGGTAGATCGAGATCATCAGCGC
>JAUWHT010000413.1 GCA_030605745.1 Pirellulales bacterium
GCAAAATCTTCTCGATTATCTGCTCCACGTCGATCCCTTCTGCATCGGCGTTGAAGTTGGTGAAAATTCGGTGCCGCAGCACGGGAAACGCCATCCGGCGGATGTCCTTGGCGGTGACCGCGTAGCGGCCGTGGAGGATCACCCGGGCCTTGGCCGTGAGGATCATATTCTGTGCGGCTCGCGGCCCGGCGCCCCAGGCCAACCAGTTCTTTATGAACTCTGGACTCGGCGGCTCCTTAGGCCTGGTCGCCCGGGCCAAGTCTACCGCGTAATCGACCATGTGCTGGCTGGCGGGTACCTGCCGGACGAGCTGCTGGATCCAGAGGATATCCTGCCCACGCAACACAGGTTTGACGTCGTGCTGTGTAGTTTGTGTAGTGGCCAGGACGATGTCGCGTTCCTCGCTGCGTGTGGGGTAGCCGATGTTGATCGAGAGCATGAAGCGGTCCAACTGGGCCTCCGGCAGCGGATAGGTCCCTTCCTGCTCGATGGGGTTCTGCGTGGCCATTACGAAGAATGGCTCGTCGAGCTTGTAGGTCTTGCCCGCCGCGGTGACCTCGTGCTCCTGCATGGCCTGGAGCAAGGCGGCCTGGGTCTTGGGCGGTGTGCGGTTGATCTCGTCGGCCAGTACGATGTTGGCGAAGACCGGCCCGCGGACGAAGCGAAATTGCCGCTGTCCGGTGGCCTGGTCCTGGTCGATGATCTCCGTGCCCGTGATGTCGCTGGGCATCAGGTCGGGCGTAAACTGGATCCGGCTGAACCGCATCGCCAGGGCCTGGGCGATCGTCGAGATGGTCAGGGTCTTGGCCAGTCCCGGCACGCCGATCGTCAGGCAGTTTCCGCGGGCGAACATGCAAATGAGCATCTGCTCGATCATCTCGTCCTGGCCGATGATCACCTTGTGGACCTCGCCGAGCAGAGCCTCACGTACCTGGGCAACCCGGCGGATGGCCTCTTCGGGGCTCATTTGGGGGGCATGGGCTGACATGGTGCTTGCTTCTACTGGATTCTTGGAGCGTATCTATTTAGGTTAGTCTGAAGAGGGATTCATATCAACATAGCCGGGAACAACGTCCCGCGGGCCGTACCCGGCGGTTGCCGGTCGCTGGCTATTGTGTTTAGCGGCCGCCGGTACGGCGGCCAAATGCTGAGCATATTTTCTGCGAACTTCCAGGCCGCCGTACCGGCGGCCGCTAAACGGGCAAGTTTTGACGAAGATGCAACTCTCCAGAACAATCCTCTTGACCGTCCTGGCGGCGATTCTTCTGGCCAGCGGCGTTCGGGCACAGTCGTTCCGACGGGGCGGGACTGAGTTCAACGCCAAGCGGCCGGTGAACATCGTCGTGGACAAGCCGTACACCATCGTGGTGACCGAGTTCTTCCACCACGGCCAGATCAGTCCCGACGGGCGGAACGTGGTTGTTGCGGCAGCGAATAAGCAACTTGTACCGACGCAGATTCTGCAACTCGGCCCGGGCGACTTCTGCCGGCTGGCGCTGCAGACCATCAGTGGCGAAACCAGCTACGATGTCCTGTACGGCGGCGATCCACCCGCGAAAGCCTCGCCGCCGTGGACCTGCCGCGATGGGCTGCTGCTGGAAACCCGACACTACAAACACTGCAACCTGAACAGCCTCGACTCGGTCCGCAAGGCGCTGAATTCGTCTGAGCCGTTCGGCAGCGACTACGTGGACGCCGTGCGGCACTCACACAATCCGTTTTCGCTCACGCCGGGTCCGTTTCTGAGCCGCTACAGCGGCTACCTGCACATTCCGGCGGCCGGCACCTATGGATTTCTGACGTCTAGCCGGGATTGCAGCTTTCTGCTGATCGACGGCAAAGAGGTGGTGTCGGCCCCGGGCCGCCACGGGCCGATGCGCCGGGCGCGGCGCGGCAGCCGCAAGGACGTCCGGCTTTCGGCCGGGCCACACAAGTTCGAGTACTACCACGCGGCCGCCGGTCCCGACGCAATGATGGTGGCCGCCTGGGAGGTCTCGCCACCGGACATCAAGCCGAAACCGGTCGCCATCCCAACCGGGGCCTTCCGCACCCGGTCGATCGGCCACCTACCGGCGGGCCAGGTGACACTGCGGAGCAAGAAACCAGTGCCCGACTTCGCAGTCAAGATCGCCGGCGACGTCCCCTTGCCCGATAACAACATGCCGCTGATCGGCGTGTTGTTCCGGGATACCTCGCCCAAGGCATTGTCGCTGAAGGCCAAGGCCCGCTGGGATTTCGGCGACGGGCAGACCAGCGATAAGCTCAGTGTCGACCACGTCTACCTGCGGCCGGGTCTCTACCGGGTGAAGTTCTCGCTAAAGCGGGGCGGCCGGACTATTGAAATGGTCAACCGGATCCATATAGATCGGCCGGTGCTTACCAGGAGGGACAGGGACAAGCTACACACGCTGGACGAGTACCTGCCGATCCTGGAAACCTACAACCCGCGCACACTCGACGCGGTTTCCCTGCGGCAGTTGGTACTGGCCTACCAGGCGAAGGCCCTGGCGGTTGAAGCACAATTGGAAGAGGCGAAGAAGAGGACGGAAGCGGCAGAAAAAGACGAAAACAAAAAACCGGACGACCCGAACAGAAGACCGGACGCGGTGCGAAAACCACCCCGAGGTCGAAAACCGGTCCAGGAGGTGATCCAGTCCGATCCGCTGAGATACCTCACCGCAGCAGTTACGGCGGGCAAGGTGGCGTTCCTCGAAGAGTCAGCCGCCCGTGGCGACGAGGACCTGTACAAGCTGGCGGAACTGATTGGCCCGATGGCCCGCGATCGGCTGGGTGACTCGAATCTGGCAGCGCGAATCTGGTACGGGGCCTCGAAGAAGATCAATATCGGCGAGTTGAAGGCCCAATGCGCCATCGAAGCGGCCGATATCGCCGTGAACGACCTGCTAAACGTTTCTGCCGCCAAGAAGCTGTTGGATGCCGCTACCACACAGCTTGGCGGAGGGAAGAGGGGTCCTGCGGCCGGCAAGTTGCAGCGTGTCTGGGGCGACTACTACGCGGCGACCGGCAACGGCAAGGCCGCCCGAGAGGCGTACAACCAGGCCGAAGCGAGCCTGGGTTCCACCCGTCACTACACCGAACGAACCGCTTGGCGCGGTGCCCACAGCCGTTCGACTGAGGAGTTCATCCGGCAGGGTAAATACGACCGGGCCGCTGCGCAGTTACGGGTTTGGCAAAACGAGTTCCCCACCGAGAAGATCGACGGCTACCTGACACTGATGCAGGCCCGCTACTGGGTGGGCCGCAAAAAGTACGACCAGGCCATCGCACAGGCCGAGCAATTGCAGGCGGTCAACCCGGATTCGCCCTACGTCGACCAGCTCCTGCTGCTGGCCGCCGATTGCGAAGTGAAGCGCGGCCGGGTAGATCGGGCACTGGCCACGCTGCACGCACTGTTAAAAGA
>JAUWHT010000426.1 GCA_030605745.1 Pirellulales bacterium
CGGTAACCTATCTGGACGTCAAGGCATTGGTCGAGGCGTTGGCTCCCCTGGGTGGGCGCCGGGCCAATGTGGCCGTCGACGCGCTCGGACTGCGAGAGGTCACGTTCATGGCGTCGGCAACGGGCTTGGACAAGAAGGGCTTCGTCAGCAGGACGCTGCTAGGGCTGGACGGCCGGCCGGAAGGGGTCTTGCGTTTAGCCGCAGGTGAGCCGCTGACGCCGGAGGACCTGGCACCGATTCCGCGCGATGCGACCGTCGCGGCAGCCGCCCGATTGGACGGAGAGCGTATTCTCGAAACCCTCCTATGGATAGCGCGAAAGATCAATCCCGAGGAGGCCGAAGACATTTCCGATCAGCTTGGCTGGATGCAACAGGACTTGGGCATCGACTTGCTCAAGCCGCTGGGCGATGTATGGTGTCTGTACAATTCGCCGAGCGAAGGCGGCCTTGTGGCGACCGGTCTGACGGCCGTGGTGGGCGTGAAGGATCACGCGCGGCTGGCCAAAACCCACAAGAAGCTGCTGGCTGTCACTATGCGGCAGGGCGTCGAAGGGTTCCCGCGGCGCAGTTGGCGAATCGAGCGTTTTGAGTTTGCCGGCCAGGAGGTCTACTTCCTCAACGCCAAAGAGAGATCGTTCCCGCTTGCCCCCGCCTGGTGCTTAACGGAAAAGGAACTGATCGTCGCCCTGTTCCCGCAGAACATTAAGGCCTATCTCTCGCGAGGTGAGCGCAGCGGCTCGCTGGCCGAGGTGCCTGCGGTGGCCGAGCTTTTCCGCTCGGGCGAGGCCCCGGTAGCGATCTGGTACGTCGACACGCCCAAGCTGTTTGAGTTGATATATCCGCTGGTACCGATGGCCATGCAGGCGGCGCGGGGACTCTGGGAGGATGGGATCGCCTTGGACGTATCGATCCTGCCGTCGGCCTGTGCGATTGGCAGGCACCTGCGGCCTAGCGTTGCGGCCGTCCGCCGCAGCCAGCACGGCATCGAGATCATCAGCAGGCGGACGCTCCCCGGCGGAAACATCGGCGCGGCGGCGATCATCGCCCCTGCGATGCTGTTGCCCGCCCTAAGCAGCGCGCGCCAGCAGGCACGCCAGGCCCACTCGATGAGCAACCTGAAACAGATCGGCCTGGCGATGCACAACCATCACGACACGTACAAGTGCTTCCCGGCCGCCTACAGCACCGACAACGACGGCAAGCCGCTATTGAGTTGGCGGGTGCAGATCCTGCCGTACTTGGGGCAGGAAGCGTTGCATAAGCGCTTCCATCTCGACCAGCCGTGGGACAGCCCGCACAACAAGCAGCTCATCGCGCTGATGCCCCAGGTGTTCAAACCAGCCGACAGCCGCGCCGGCCAGGGCAAGACGAATTACCTGACCATTCGCGGCAAGAACACGGCCTTCCCAGGCAGAGAAAAAATCAAGCTGGCCGACATCAACAACGGGCCATTCGACACGATCATGGTGGTCGAGGCCAACGACCGGTCGGCCGTGATTTGGACGAAGCCGGACGACCTCGAGTACAGCGAAGAGAACCCCACCGCGGGCCTGGTCGGCCTGCGGCGCGGCGGCTTCCTCGCCCTCTTCTGCGACGGGTCGGTTCGCTTCTTGGGTTTGCCGATCGACAATCAGGTCCTGAAGACAAGACTGTTCATCCGCAACGACGGCAAAGTGATCAAGGAACCGGTCTTCAATCAGCCCCGCTGACACGGCGGCAATAACCTGAGAGCCCCGAAATCTGTGAACGGCTACACAGAGCGAACGGTACCGCTGAGGAGCCTAAGGCCCGCCGGGCGTCCGTTTCTCGCCGTCGTCATGCCGATCGTGCCGTTGCCGCTGGCAGTACGGCTAACGGAACTCAAGCTTGGCAAGGACAACCCGATTTCGCAGACTGTCCAAAGTCGTTATACTAGAACCGTTTGTCCCCGTAGCTCAATTGGATAGAGCGTCGGCCTCCGGAGCCGAAGGTTGCAGGTTCGAATCCTGCCGGGGATACTCACTCAAGCCAGAGACCTATCGTTTGAAGAACGAATTTGGTTCTCCGGCTCTCCGGAATCAAGGTCTCACGCCTGAACCCGAATAGAATAGGAGCAAACCACGTACTGTTTTCAGTGTGAACAGACCGCAAAGGGGACCGGTTGTACGGTCGCCGGTGTATGTGGCAAGGACGCGAAGACGGCCGCGCTGCAGGATCTGCTGATCCATGCGGCAAAGGGCATCTCGATGTACGCCCATCGGGCTGTACAGTTGGGCCGGCGGAACCGGGAGGTTGACGTGTTCGTGATCGAGGCACTGTTCACCACGGTCACGAACGTCGACTTTGACCCCGAACGCCTCGGGCAACTCCTCGACCGGGCGGCGGCCGTTCGCGACAAGGCCAAGTCGATGTACGAGGCGGCCTCTGCCGACGACCTGCTGGGCTGGGCGCTAAAGACGGGCGAGTTGAACCTGAAGGTCATGGAGTTGCTCGACGCGGCCAACACCGGCACGTATGGCCATCCCGAGCCCACCCAAGTCCGAATAACCCCGGTCAAGGGCAAAGCGATCGTCGTCTCCGGACACGACCTGAAAGATCTTGAGGAACTGCTCAAGCAGACCGAGGGTCGGGGCATTAACGTCTACACCCACGGCGAGATGTTGCCTTGCCTCGGCTACCCCGGGCTGAAGAAGTACAAGCACCTGGTGGGTAACTACGGCGGCGCGTGGCAGGAGCAGAAGAAGGAGTTCGACGCCTACTCGGCGATCCAGATCGCGGTGGCTTTGGCCGGGGCATTCGATTGCGGCGTGAACGACCTGCCGCTGTCGATGATCATCAGTTGGTACGAGCAGAAGGCGGTGGCCATACTGCTGACGCTGTTGCATCTCGGTGTCAAGAACATCCGTCTCGGCCCGAGCCTGCCGGCGTTTATTACGCCCTCGGTGCTGGGAGTGCTGGCAGAGAAGTTCAACATTATGCCGATCAGCACGCCGGAAGAGGACTTGAAGGCAATTCTGGGCTGATTAAGGATTCGGATTTATTGTCGACAGATTGAAACAAATGAACGAGCCATCGGACGGCCTGAGTATCATCGTTGTCGGCGCGTCCGGCAATCTGGCCCGGAAAAAGGTCCTTCCCGCGCTGTTTGCCCTGTATTGTCAAGGGTATCTCCCCGAGCGGTTCCACGTGTTCGGTTTCGCAAGGTCGAAACTCAGCCGGCCGGAATTTCGGTCGAGGATAATGGAGCACTTGACCTGCCGGTATACTCCCAGCCACTCCTGTACCCAGCGCATGGAGGAGTTTCTCGATCGCTGCCATTACATGTCGGGCAGCTACGGATCGCGCGACTCGCTGCTGGACCTGTTGACGATGATGCGGGAGGTGGAGGGCGGCCGGCGCACCAACCGATTCTACTATCTTGCCATCCCGCCCACGATCTTCCTGGATGTTGCACGAGCGATTGGTGATGCCGGGTTGGTCAGTTGTAGTGCTGACCAGCCATGGTCGCGCGTCGTGCTCGAAAAGCCGTTCGGCCGGGATCGGAAGTCGTCGGACGAGTTGACCCGAGCCCTGTCGCAGGTCTTTGTCGAAGAGCAAACGTACCGGATCGATCATTACCTGGGTAAGGAAGTGATTCAGAACCTGATGGTTCTCCGCTTCGCCAACCTGGTGTTTGAACCGATATGGAACCGCGAATTCATTCGTAGCGTGCAGATCGTGTGGAAGGAGGACATTGGTGTCGAAGGACGCGGCGGATATTTCGACCGTTATGGAATCATCCGCGACGTGATGCAAAACCACCTCGTGCAGATTTTGGCGCTGGTTGCTATGGAACCGCCCGGTCTGCTCGACGCGGAAAATATCGCGGCGGAGAAGGTGAAAGTCCTTCGCAGCGTCCCTCCACTTGAACTGGAGGATCTCGTCGTCGGCCAGTATAGCGAGTCGGTCGTCGGCGGGCGGAGGTTTCCGGCCTACGTGCAGGAGGAGACTGTCCCGGACGACTCAATTACGCCCACGTTCGCCGCGGCCAGGCTGAGGATCAACAATCCGCGTTGGGACGGAGTGCCTTTTCTGATCAAAGCAGGAAAGGGACTCGACGCGCGAATGACGGAGATACGGATTCAGTTCCGCGAGGTGCCGGGCAATATGTTCTGCCGGTCGGGTGGTTGCCCCGAAGCCAACGAACTGGTGATTCGCGTACAGCCGGACGAGGCCATCTATTTGTCGATCGTCAACAAGGTGCCCGGCATGGGAATGGCCCTGCGGTCGAGCAATCTCGACCTGCGATACAAGGTGGCCTTTGGGGAGCAAATCCCCGACGCCTACGAAAGCCTCCTTTTGGACGTGATCCGGGGGGATAGAAGCCTGTTCATCCGCAGCGACGAATTGCAGGCGGCATGGGACATCTTTACTCCCGTCCTTCACGAAATCGAACGGCGGAAGTTGGTGCCCGAGCCGTACGAATTTGGAAGCGGGGGGCCAGCATCGGCCGGAAAGATTGATATTGTCACGATGTGGGGTTGACTTCCTTAGGCAATCAGTAACATTAGCTAGTAGCGATAAGGAGTGTCCAATATGTTGAACCCGAAAATCGAGGATGCCTTCAACGGGCAACTCAACGCGGAACTCTACTCCTCGTACCTGTATCTGTCGATGTCGGCCTACTTCGAGTCGCAGAACCTCGCGGGTATGGCCAACTGGATGCGGGTCCAGGCCCAGGAGGAACTGGGGCACGCGATGAAGTTTTTCGACTTCATAAACGAGCGAGGCGGCCGCGTCACGTTGACCCAGCTTGAGGCCCCCAAGACGCAGTGGGCCTATCCCTTGGATGCCTTCCAGGACGCATACGAACACGAGTGCAAAGTCACCGGCCTGATCAACGGCCTGGTGGACCTTGCGATCGGCGAGAAGGATCACGCGGCCAATACGTTCCTCCAGTGGTTCGTCACCGAGCAAGTAGAAGAGGAATCCAGCGTTCAAACGGTCGTGGATAAGCTCAAGATGATAGGCGATAGCGGTGGTGCGGTGTTCATGCTGGACGGAGAACTCGGCCAGCGCACACTGCCCCCCGCTGCTGAATGATTTGGATGACAATCGTCACAAAGCCGCGACTGGTGGTCGCGCGTTACACAAAGCCGCGACCGGTGGTCGCGCATTACATGAAGGAGCGAAACTATGACATTCCTGGTAACCAAGGAAGCACCCGATTTTACGGCCCGGGCGGTTATGCCCGACAACTCGTTTGCCGAACTGACGCTTTCGTCGTACCGCGGCAAGTACGTCGTGCTGTTCTTCTATCCGCTGGACTTTACCTTCGTTTGTCCGACGGAGATTATCGCGTTCGACACGGCGCTTAAAAAATTCGAGGCGAAGAACTGCCAGGTGGTTGGAGTTTCCGTGGACTCTCAGTTCACGCATCTCGCCTGGAAGAACACCCCGCGCAGTCAGGGCGGCATCGGGCAGATCAACTACCCGCTGGTTGCCGACTTGAACAAGAGTATCTCGCGCGATTATGGAGTGTTGTTGGACGAGGGGGTGGCGCTGAGGGGGTTGTTCCTCATCGACAAGGAGGGGATCATCCGCCATGCCCTGGTGAACGACCTGCCGCTGGGCCGCAGCGTGTACGAAGCATTCCGCATGGTCAATGCTCTACAGTTCACCAAGGAATTCGGCGAGGTTTGTCCGGCCAACTGGCAGGAGGGTGAAGAGGCCATGAAACCCACGGCCGAAGGGGTCGCCGAGTATCTGGCGAAACACGCACAGTAATTGCTGTTTAGCGGCCGCCGGTACGGCGGCCTATGCAACACCGTTTACGGAAAGGAGTAACAGAAATGGCTACCGCGAAATTGCAGGTTTACAAGTGCAGCGTCTGCGGAAACGTGGTTGAGGTGATCCACACCGGCGCGGGCACATTGGTGTGTTGCGGCAAGCCGATGGACCTGCTCACCGAGAACACGACTGACGCTGCCCGAGAGAAGCACGTCCCGGTCATCGAGAAGGTCGACGGCCGCATCAAAGTCAAGATCGGCTCCATTGCCCACCCGATGGAAGAGAAGCACTACATCGAGTGGATCGAACTGATTGCCGACGGGAAGGCGTACCGGCAGTTCCTCAATCCGGGTGATGTACCGGAGGCCGTCTTCCAGATTCAGAGCGAGCAGATCGCCGCCCGCGCATTTTGCAATCTGCACGGGTTGTGGAAAGCCGAGTGCTAGGAGCAGGTCATGGCCAGATACAGATGCGACGTGTGCAAGGCCTACGAGTATGAGGAGTCAAAAGGAGATCCAAGTGTAAACATCAAGCCCGGCACCAAACCGGCCGACTTTCCCGACAGTTGGCGGTGCCCGATCTGCCAGTCAGACAAGGTGTACCTACAGCCTATTGTAGAAGAGCCACCTGTTTCTCCCCAGCCACAACAAGAGACGATAGTCGCCGCTGTTGACGCAGAGAAACCGGATATCCCAAGCAGCTCCGAAGAATGGAGAAGGGACTCTGATGAGTTGGAAATACACATGGCCGACATCCACAGGATTTCTGTGACGGGAAAGTCCATTGCTGCACCCATGAGAACAACCAAACACGTTGTTTCGTGGGACGACGTACTGATCAAGGGAGCACAACTCGCCAGGATTCCTTTGGGCAAGGATGAGACTGTCAATACTCGAACGGTGGTAGGTCCCAACGCCAAGCAGCCCCTAATCATCGAGACTCCCATTTATGTAACACACATGTCGTTTGGCGCCCTATCAAGGGAAGTCAAGATTGCGCTGGCGAAAGGAAGTGCCGCGGTGGGAACGGCCATGTGTTCCGGGGAAGGCGGCATCCTGGAGGATTCCTTGGAAAACGCCTACAAGTACATCTTTGAGTATGTCCCGAACAAATACAGTGTCACAGATGAGAATCTCAAGAGAGTGGATGCATGCAATTGAGATCAAGGTGGGGCAATCGGCAAAACCGGGTATGGGAGGTCATCTGCCCGGCGAAAAGGTTACCCGGCAGATTTCTGAGATAAGGGGGTTTCCGGAAGGAGCCGACATTGACAGTCCTGCAAGTTTTGAAGACATAACGAGCAAAAACGACCTGAGAAAGAAGGTCGACTGGCTGAGAGAAAAATCAGATGGCAAGCCGATCGGAATCAAGATCGCCGCTGGAAACATTGAAGACGACCTGGACGTTGCGATTTATGCAAGACCCGACTTTGTAACCATCGACGGAAGGCCCGGTGCCACTGCGGCGTCTCTACAGTTCGTGAAAGACGCCACGTCAATACCCACAGTATTCGCACTATCTCGGGCAAGAACATTCCTTCACACAAAGGGAATCACGGGTATTTCACTGATTATTACGGGAGGACTGAGGATTTCGTCCGATTTCGCCAAAGCACTGGCATTGGGCGCAGATGCGATAGCGATCGGCACTGCTGCGCTGATAGCATGTGGTTGCCAACAGTACAGGCTTTGTCATACGGGCAAATGCCCTACTGGAATAGCAACCCAAGATCATCAACTGAGGACAAGACTAAGAATTGACGAATCGGCAAGGCAACTGGAGAACTTCTTGCGGGTGTCTACAGAGGAACTGAAGGATTTCGCGCGTCTGACCGGAAACGACGATGTTCACGAACTACAGGTAACTGATTTATGCACCACCAATTCGGAGATTTCGAGCCATACAGCAATTGAGCATACGTGAAGACACGTAATCGGTTTGGAAATGCCCTTGCCACTGGCAATACGCCTGGGGCAAACGAAAGGAGAGTTGTAATGAGTAGTTTGAAGGGGACTAAAACGGAAAGGAACCTGCTTTGTGCGTTTGCCGGCGAGTCGCAGGCGCGGAACCGCTACACCTTCTTTGCCGGCAAGGCAAGAAAGGAAGGATTCGTCCAGATCGCCGACATTTTCGAGGAGACGGCCAATCAGGAGCGAGAGCACGCCAAGCGGCTGTTCAAGTTCCTCGAAGGCGGCGAGGTGGAGATACAGGCGGCCTTCCCGGCCGGGGTGATCGGCAGCACGGCAGAAAACCTCAAGGCCTCAGCCGCCGGCGAGCACCACGAATGGGAAAACATGTACCCAGAGTTCGCCGGAATCGCCCGAGAGGAAGGTTTCGACATGATCGCCAACGTGTTCCAGGCCATCGCCGTGGCCGAGAAGCAGCACGAAAAGCGATACCTGGGACTGCTGGCCAGCGTGGAAGCAGCCACGGTGTTCAAAAAGGACAAAAAGGTCGTCTGGCGGTGCCGAAACTGCGGATACCTGCACGAGGGCGATGAAGCGCCCAAGGTATGCCCGGCCTGCGCGCATCCCCAGGCGCATTTTGAACTGCTGGCCGAGAACTGGTGACAACTGACACTGTGAGAATTGATGCCATGAGTACTGGATCGGGAAAGGTGGTCATCATCGGCGCGGGAGCCGTCGGGGCCACGTTTGCCTACGCACTACAGATACGTGGTGCTGCTCGTGAAATCGTCTTGATCGACATGGACCACCGGCGCGCGGAAGGTCAAGCGCTCGATCTGAGCCACGGGGAGTTCTTCACTCCTCCGGTAGATATCCGAGCGGGAGATTATCAAGATTGTGCCGGGGCCGACGTGGTTGCCATCTGTGCGGGTGCGAAGCAGAAGTCCGGACAGTCGCGCATGGACCTGGTGGAAACAAACATTGGAATCTGCAAGGCAATTGTAGAAAAGATAGTAGAACAAACCGCCGAGGCGATTCTGCTGGTGGCCACCAACCCGGTGGATGTGCTGACATACGCGGCACTCCACTTCTCCGGACTGCCGAAAGAGCGCGTGATTGGCTCCGGGACGGTGCTCGACAGCGCGCGGTTCCGGCATCTGCTCAGCCGGCACTGCGGAATTGACGCCCGTAATGTCCATGCGTATGTACTGGGTGAGCACGGCGACAGCGAGGTCCTGCCGTGGAGCATAACCACTCTGGCCGGCATGAAGATGGAAGATTACTGCCGGGCCTGCCCCCAAAAATGCCCGGATATCAATAGCCAGCAGATCGCCACAGAAGTCCGCACGTCGGCCTATCACATTATTGACGCCAAAGGCGCAACCAACTTCGCGGTAGGGCTGGCACTGGTCAAGATCACTACCTCGATTATCAGGGACGAAAACAGCGCGCTTACGGTCTCCACGCTGACGGGC
>JAUWHT010000234.1 GCA_030605745.1 Pirellulales bacterium
AAATAGCGGGGGTTTCTTGCCGAATAACCCTCACCCTAACCCTCTCCCGGAGGGGGAGGGGACTCGCATCGGTAATTTCAAAACACGTTCTCAGACCGTTGGGGCGCGAAGAGTAACGTTTTTGCACTGGCGGCGGAAGGCCACTTTTTGGTGAAGGTTATTGAAAGGGGTTTAGTACTACAACGCTATGTTATTGCGACGGTTTGACGTAACCCGAATCCTTCCAAAGGGTTGTGGGGTTGTTGACGTTTCCAATAGTCGTTTAGCCGCCGGGCTTGCCCGGCGCGTTTGCGCTGGAGCGTATTGACACCCACCAACGCGCCGGGCAAGCCCGGCGGCTAAACTTGGCTTGGATTTTCCATGTAAGTTTTACAACCTGCCGGCCGTTGGTCGGCTTGTCGTGCGGAATCGTTGGTCGATGATAGTTTCCAATAGTGTGCGTAGTTTTTTGTCGAGCTGCTTTCGCTGCAAGCACCAGGTAAGGTGCTTTTCGGCCTCGTCAAACTGTTTCAGCGTGTATAGGCATTCACCTAGCGTGCGGCGGGCGTGGTAGTTGGATGCATCGCAGTGGACGGCGCTGCGTAGGCATCGCAGGCGTTCTGGGTGGTTTTGTAGTCTGTTGCACACCGAAGCGGCGTTCAGCCAGCATTTTGCGGCCGGCTCCCCTTGAAGGCTACGTGCCTGGTTCTCCAATGCTTCGGCGTACCGTTGCCGGGCGAACCGCAACTCGTCCGGGTCCGGTTGGTCAAGTCTGCTATAATGTGCCTCGATTTGCCTCAGGGCAGCCAAGTCCCCTGGAACTGTTTCCAGAAAAAAGCTGATCGGGATTCGCGTCGCCAGTGACTGCAACAGGTGTTTCCGCTGAACGGGACAGGACTTGAAGGAAGCCCGCCAGTACTCCAGAGCCGTGTCGATGTTCCCCAGCAATGCTGCTTCCTGGCCTGCTGCAAGCAGCACGGCCCCGTCGGACGGCCGCACCCTGAGCGCTTGACTGACGTAGGCGGCCTTTCCTGGCGAATCCGGCCCTTCGAGAAACGAGAGGTCCGCCAGGTAAAGGTACGCTTCTCCCTGAAGCGGACACAGCGTTAAGGCTTGGCGGGCATGATGCAATGCTTCGTCGAGGTGCTTGCAGCGATTTCCGAACGCTCGCAACAGCCACTGCTTCATCACGTCGAGCGACTGGAAGTCTGAAGCCAGCGCCGCGTCGCGCACTTGTCTTACGGAAAGCGGACTGACGCGAGAATCTTCCGCGTGGTCGAACATCTTAAGCTGAACCGCTGCCAGCCGCGTATGTGCCCGGGCGTGATCCGGCTGATGTGCGACCACGGCGGACAATTCTTGCGACATGGCGTTGAGAGCTTCGTACCGCTTGACCTGTTCCAGGTTGGGCAGCAGTTTACTCAATGACAAATAGCGATCCCAGCAGCGCTCGGCCCGAACCACCGTCATCCTGTTCTGCAGCATGAAACCGCCGACTACTGCCAGGCATCCCGCCACGGCCAGCCAACCACCACGTGAAACTTGAAACAGCGGCGTCGATCGGCCAGACTCATCATGAGTCAATTGCCACAACCGGCAGGCGCAAGCGGCCAGTATCACCACGACAACCATGCACCCGGGAACATACCAAACAAAGTCGCTCATCGAGTGGGCAAAGTTGGCGGCAAGGCCCGGTGCGACGGCGGCAAAACAAAGCACAACACGCGTGGGCACCCCCCGGCGGAAAGATGCAAGACACCAGCTTGTGCACAGACCGACGGCAATCAGTGCAAGCAGCAACCCCGGTACGCCGGTTTCCAGGCAAACCTGCACGTAACCGTTTTCGGCGTGAGTATACTCGACCCCCTGAGGGTAGTGGTCTTTCTCCAGGTACATCTGATAGACTTCGCGGTGGCTTCCCAGTCCCGTGCCTGTCAGTGGGTAATCGGCAACGCCCGCCAGATCGGCCTGCCAAAGCCTGCGTCGCACCTGTCCTCCGTCGAGCTCTTCGAACGATCTGAAATCGTCCAGTTCGGCTGCCAGCGACTGATATCCGTAGACTCCCAGGCACGCTACAACAAGCAACCCGATACCGGCCACAGCCAGCAGTGCCTTGCGGCCGACGAGTGAACCTTGGTAGAAGATGAGCGTGCAGACCACGGTAGCGACGAGCATGACCATAGCACCACCACGTGACAACGACATCAGCCCAACAAATACTGCAAATCCCAGGGCGATGGCCTTCAGCCCCACCTTGGCATCAAACCGCTTGGGAGTGTGACCGAATTGAGGTTGTTGTGTCCGGTTTTGCCGAGAGTTACTTCGCAGTCCGTCCTGGAGCCACCATACAAGTGGTCCTATGCCTAGAGCAACAAACTGGGCAAAGTGATTGGGGTTGGTGAAGCTCCCCTTAACGACCGATTTCGTGTCGGTGTATGGATATTCGTAGAACCAGAAGAATTTTCCGTTACTGGTGAGGTACTGCACCAGAGCAAAGACCGCCATGACCAATGTAGAAACGGCAATCCAACGGATCAAGCGCTCGGCGTCTTCAACCTGCCGCACCCGCTGCACGGTGGTCAGAAACAGCAACACAAAGGCCAGCAACAAGATAAACCCGCTGCGAGTGGCCGAAGGTGTCAACGATATCGTGGGCCAGACCCCAAGTGCAACGGAGGAGTTAGGATTGGGGGCCCACAACGACAAGACCTCGTACAACCGCGGAGAAAGCAGATCCAGTAGCGAAGGCGGCAACGTGACAAGCTGCAGACCGACCAGTACCAGGGCAGCCAGCAGCAGAGGCCCGGCCGGAGTACGGACCCAGACGGCACCGGATGCGAGACTCTGCCTTAGGCACCAGCAGACCGCAACCCACAGCGCCAGGGCCACCAGAACGAATTGCCCCAGGGCGATGCGGCCTCCCAAGAGCAGCGGCACGATGAAGACCGCAGCAGCCAGTCCTAAATCGACCGCTCCGAGCAGCAGCAAACTGAATTGTCGGCCTCTGGAGGAACGATCAATTTGCAATTTGCAATTTCCAATTTCCAATTTGCAATGCCCCTAATCAGGCAACCCTCCGTATTGCCGTGGTGGATGGATGGACGGGTTCTTCGAAGTCACCCGCGCCGTCAGAAGCATCCTCCTCGTGACCGTAGCCGCTGCCGTAGCCGCTGCTGTAGCCGTAGCCGTAACCATAGCCGTAATAGTCTTCACCTTTTTCGGAGGTGAGGCGATTGATGACGACTCCCAGCACGTTGATACCCAGGTTCTGGAAACTCTCGGTGGCTCGAATCACCAGTCGCCGCCTGTTCTTTTCCGGCTGGACGACTAGCAACACACCGTCAACGAGCCGGCCGATAATCGCCGTGTCACTGACCAAGGCCGGAGGGCTGTCGATAATAATCTGGTCGTAGCGGGTCTCGGCCCAGCAGAGCAGCTCGGAGAACCGGTCGCCGGCCAGCAGTTCGGTCGGATTGCCGGGCCGCGGCCCGGAGGGCAGAACATCCAGGTTCTTTGCCACCGAGACGTACAGGTTTGTCTGGGCGGTTTCGGCCACCGGGACCGGTTCGCGGAGCACCGTCGATAAGCCGTGTTGTCCCCGCAGATCGAGCAACGGCGTCAACCCGGGACGCCGCATGTCGGCATCGATCAACAGTGTTCGCTTGCCCGACTGGGCGTAGACCGTCGCCAGATTCACGCCGACTGTGGTCTTGCCGTCACTTGGTTCGCTGCTGGATACGACCAGGCGTTGCGTGCCGCCCCCGGCAAGCGCCAGGGCCGTGCGCAAGGTCCGAAAGGCCTCGACCTCGACAGCATTGGGGCGGACGTGGACGTGGACCGCATCGATCCCATGATCGGCAACCGGCTCCAGCCTGCCCACCATCGCGAGCACGGGAACCCCCAATTGCGTTTGCAGTTCCTCGGGAGAACGGAAGTGGTCATCCAGCAGGTCTTGCAGGTACACGATTACCAATCCCCCACCGAGTCCTGCGGCGAGCGACAACAACGCCATCACGTTGATCCGCGGCCAGACCGGTCCAAGCGGCACTTCCGGTCGGCTGAGAACCCTGGTCCTTAGTGAGCCGTTGTCTTGACCTAGGTCCACGTCCTTGATCCGCTGCAATACAACGTCTTGAGTCTGTCGCAGGCGGTTCAGGTCGAGTTTGAGGATTTCGAGCTGCGCCATCGTGTGGTCAAGCCCGATGGCCATATTTTTCTCTTGTTCGTAGCTTGCAAAAACCGACTTCTCATGCGCGACGGCCTGCTCGAGTTGCTGGGAGGCCATCTGAAGCAACATCGCAGCCAGCTCCTGGTTGTCGATTTCGCGCAACTGCGTGTTTTCAAGGTGATGCCGATTCCGCAGGAACTGCTCCAACTCCTGAATTCGTTCCTGTATTTCCTGCACCTGGCGGTGGGCAGCACCGTAAATCTGCAACTTCGATCGCAGTTCCGCCCGGTCTTCGAGCAGTTGCTGGTTGACACGCGAGATGGTGTTGGTGTCGGCCGAACTCAGCCCCAGACGCTGGAGTATGACCTCACGACCCACAGAATCGATCATTGCCAGGGCGTGTTGCTGCAGGTCTTCGCCGTTGTGAATAGCCGCCCGGATGGCGCCGAGTCGCGATTGGGCTTCCAGTCTCTTTTCGTGTGCCGCGATTAAGGACTCGTTCAGACTGATGGCGCGCCTAACGACCACGTTGATCCCGTTATCCCCGTCGCAGATCACCCCGTCTCCTGCACGAGAGCGTAACGAGATCAGCTCGGCTTGTTTGGCGCGCAATTGTTCCTCGATCTCAGCGTTCTCCTTGGTAAGTATGGCGAGAATTTCGTGGGCCGTGCTCTTGTGCAGTTTATCCATGAATTTCAGATAGGCGGAGACGATGCTATCGACGACCGCTGCCGCCGCGTGCGGTTCTTTCGACCGGTAGGCGATTTTCAGGATGTTGCCCCTGCGGACAGTATTCACACTGAGGTTCTTCTGGACAATTCCGACCCAATTGGCAGGGGGCGCACCGGCCAGGTCGACTCGATCCTCCGGCGGCAGCAGCTTCACTGCCTCTTCCACCACCGCATCGCTGCTGAGCACGTTCATATAGGTGGCCATCAGGTCTTGCGCCGCCCGCCCAACGGTCATCTCGGGTGACCACATCCCCGTCCCCACACCCGTCTGCATCACCAGTAACGAGGCCTTGGACTCGTAGACTCGGGGTGTCGTGGCGTAATACAGCCCGCCAAGCAGCACGCTCGCCGCTAGGGCCACGATCATCACGCCTTTGCGGTAGCGCACCACGCGCAGAAATCGCAACATCGCCTGCACCGGGTGAACCTCGGCAGGCGTATCGGAAGGAGCAGATGTATTGGATAGCTGTTCGGCCATTGTTGTTAGTTGTCAGTTGTCAGTTATCAGTTTTCAGTTGTTGGTTTTCAGTTGTGGGCTATTGGTTGTTTTGCACACTGACCACTGACCACTGACCACTGACCACTGACCACTGACAACTGGCTAGAACATTGGTACGGTGGCACTCATGCCGAAGCGGATAACCTTGTTGAGAGTGTCTGAAATCATTGTGAGCGGTGTCTGCTCCACGCTTACGATATCGCCGGGCGCAAGCCGCAAGTTCTCCGCAGCGTTCTTCTTGGCCGCACTTAGGCTGATTTGGATTACTGCAAGTTCTCCGGAGTCCGGGCTGGTACGCAGCACAAGCACCTTGTCGGCCATATTTGACGACAGCCCACCCGACTCGGCGATCGCGCCGAACACGCGGAGATCGTGGTTTACCGGGAATTCGCACCGCCCCGGCTTGCGGACCAGACCGACCACCTCCACCGGCTGGGGAATTCGCCTCTCGATGGTGACCACACTTCCATCGTCGAGATATTGATCGCTGCGGGCCTGGCCGGCCGGATCTGCCAGGTTGAGGCATATCACGCCGGCCCGGTTTTCTGGGGCAATCTGCTCGTTGCTGGCCCATTGGACACCCGACGCTCCGCCGTGGAGCGTCTCTCGCGAAGCAAGCCTGCGGGGCGCCGCGGGGCGCCGAATCTCGACCTTTGTTCCGGCATCCTCGGCCAGCCCGCCGGCCGCCATAATTGCCGCCGAGAGGTAACTGGATCCGCGCGGCAACTCGTGGATACCAGGCTCCTCGACAGCCCCGGCAACCATGATCCGGTTCGTCCGCTGACGTTCCATCGTCACGGTAACATGAGGCCGACGGTACAGACTGCGCTGTACGCAGGCCGTGGCGATTTGCTGCTCCGCCTGCATCAAATGCAGGCCGGCCAAGGGAAGCTGTCCGATCTCGGGCAACAGCGCGGTACCGTCGTCGCCGACACGGACGAAAAAGTTGGTCACCGCGTCTGCATCCAGCCCAGCAGCCAGTGAAACCTTCAGCACGTCGCCACAATCGATCAGGTCGTTGTTAGCCGGAGGTGGGACAAGGTTGCCAATATCGACGGCCTGCGCGTTCTCCACCAGCGGTGCTCGAAACCCGGCTGGGAGCGTTGCAGACGTGTAGGTTCGGGTCCGTGCACAGCCTGCAACACCAAGTACCAGCAGTGCTACTGCCATTAGAGTCCCTGCAATAGCCGGCGATTTTTCCCGTGTGTTGATCGGCGCCATGGTACTAAGTCAGCCTGTCGGACCGTGGGGAAAAGTGTGACCTTGATCCGTGGTCGGACGAGAGGGAAAGTATTCCTGCCCACCGCCTCCGCGCAGAGAACCCCCGAACGGAGCTGTTTGCACGGCCTCGTGGCGTTCATCGAACGGGAAGGTACACGAACTGGGGGCCACGCGTCGATAGCAATTTTTCAGCATTCGCTGCGTGCCGGGCTGCGGGCCTTTGGCTCTACAACTGCTCTTGTCCGGCCGGTCATATTCCAGTAGAGTGCTTCGCCTACGTCTGCTGGCCCCCAACGTTGGGGGCAAGATCCGCGGACCGGCCCTTCCCGGAAAGGAATCGGACTGATGCAGGCTACGCTCGCACAAATCGCCAACCTGGTCGACGGGCGACTGGTCGGCAGGGATGATCTGGTGATCCATGGGGCCGCGTCGCTGCGCGACGCCGGGCCGGGTGAAATCACGCTGATCGACGGGCAGGAGAAGAGCTGCAACCTGGCTGCCTGCCGTGCCTCGGCCGTGATCGTGCCCAAGGTGTTCAATTCCAACGGGCTGCCGGCAGTACAGGTCGACGACGTACACTGCGCTTTCGCGGCAATCCTCACCTATTTCCACCCGCGGCGACAAGAGAAACGTATCGGCCTAAGCCCGCTCGCAGCGATCAGCCCTACGGCCAGACTGGCCGAGGACGTCGACGTCCACCCCCTGGCCACTATCGGCGACGAGGTGACCATCGCCGCCGGTTCGACAATTCACTCGGGCGTACACATCATGGCCGGGTGCAAGATCGGCCAGCACGTCACCATCTTTCCCAATGCCGTGCTGTACGAGAACACGGTCGTCGGTTCGCGGTCGGTGATTCACGCCGGCGCGGTTCTGGGCGCCTACGGCTTCGGGTACTGCCAGGTCGAGGGCCGCCACAAGCTTTCGGCCCAGTTAGGCAACGTCGTGTTGGGCCCGGACGTCGAGATCGGCGCCTGCACCACGATCGATCGCGGCACCTACGGTCCCACCGTCGTCGGCGAGGGGACCAAGATCGACGACCTGGTGATGATTGCCCACAACTGCCGCATCGGACGGCACAACATGCTCTGCTCCCAGGTGGGGATCGCCGGCAGCACCACTACCGGCGACCACGTCGTAATGGCCGGCCAGGTGGGCGTGCGCGACCACGTCCACATCGGTACCGGCGCCGTGGTGGGTGCAAAGACTGGGATCATCAACGACGTGCCCGATGGTCGACGCATGATCGGCATCCCTGCCACGCCCGAACGCGAGCAGAAACTCAAGCTGGCCGCGCTAAGCAAACTGCCCGAAATGCGACGACAAATGAAAAAACTGCAACAGACCGTCGACGCGCTGGTGCAGGAAGCTGACAATTGCAAATTGAGAATTGAGAATTGCAAATTGAAAATTGTAAAACGGGACCCAAGCCCAACACAAAACGCATCGGACTGATCGCCGGTTGGGGCCGCTATCCGCTTGTGGTCGCCGAGGCGCTCCGCCGGCAAGGCTATCAGATCTGTTGCCTGGGCGTGATCGGCCACGCCGATCCGCGTCTGGCCCAGGTATGCGACGAGTTTCGCTGGAGCGGAATCGCGCGGTTCGGCGGTGCCATCCGCTATTTCAAGCGTCACGGCGTAACCGACGCGGTGATGGCCGGCAAGATCTTCAAAGTGCTGCTGTTTAAGCGGTTCGGCTGGCTGAGGCACCTGCCCGACCTGCGGACTATCCGCATGTTCATCCCTCATTTCCATACGCGACGAAAAGACTTGCGTGATGACACGCTGTTGAGTGCGATTGTTGACGAGTTTGCCGGCGAGGGGATCCGTTTCGGCCCGCCCACCGATTATGCACCCGAGTTGCTTGTCAGGCGCGGCCAGCTCACCCGCCGCGGCCCTTCGGCCTGGCAGTGGAAGGACATCGAGTTCGGCTGGCAGATCGCCAAGCAGCTCGGCCGGCTCGATATCGGGCAAAGCGTGGCCGTCAAAGACCAGGCCACCCTGGCAGTGGAGGCCATCGAGGGCACTGACCAGTGTATCCGCCGCGCCGGCGAACTCTGCAAGATGGGCGGGTTCACCGTGGTCAAAACGGCCAAGCCGCAGCAGGACATGCGCTTCGACGTGCCTACCGTCGGCCGACGCACGCTGGAAACGATGATCGAAGCCGGTGCTCGGGTGCTGGCAGTCGAGGCCGGACGAACCGTGATCCTTGACCAACCAGAGTTTGTCGATTTCGCAAACCAAAACAAGCTAATCGTCGTAGCGTTGGGAATGGGGTCAGAGCGCACT
>JAUWHT010000007.1 GCA_030605745.1 Pirellulales bacterium
CCTCGTACCGATAGACGTGGCCGACCTTGTCGTGCCCGGCCTCGAACGTGCCGGCGTACAGCTTGCCGTCGTGGACGGCCAGGGCGAAGATGCTCAAGGCGTCGCCGGGCCGACCGCAGTCGAACCACTCGTAGTCAATCCTGGCGGCGTCGATCCCGAAGAAGAGGTTGCGGAAGTTCGGTTGTGCCGAGGCGACGCCCGGGTAGTTCGTTGATACGCGGGTAATTGAACGGCAGGTGGAACACTTCGCGCGATCGGGCGAAGTCGAAGCACAGGCGTCCTACCCACGACTTGTCGCTGCGAAGCAGCACGTAGACCTCGTTGCCGGAAGCCACCGCTCCCAGCCGGAGATCCTCCCGCCACGGCTCGGCGCGGACACCTTGTGAGCAGAGGGTGGCACAGAGGATCGAAGTGCGGCCAAAGCTGCTATGAGAGCCGTACCGGTCCCCAACGCTCCCATCAGCCTTCTGGGGCGCCCACAGGCGATGGATCATCCGTGCAATCCACTCCTCGACGCCCTCAACATGGAAACGATTATTGAGCACGATGGCTTGTTCGATGAAGTCGGCACAATTGTCGCCGCTAATCTCGTAGTCCATATAGTGCGCGGGAAGCGCGCGCAGGGCCTTTAGGATCCGGTCACGATAGCGGTTCTCTCCCGTGACCATATCGTAAGTGCAATGTGCGTTGCAGGTGTAACCCCAGTTGGTATTGATTCCCTTCTTGGGGTCCGTGAGTCCTTTACTAATCACCTTGCCGTTCAGTGGATCGATAATATCGTAGAGCATCCCGTCGGGGGCCTGACCAATCTCGAGTACCCGGTCCAGCAACTCCCGGAACGGCTGCCGGTAGCGGGCTGCCTTGGCCGAGTCCGCCCGTGAGGTCATCACGAACAGTTCAGAGAGGCCCGAGATGATCTCGCCGCCGTGGTCGCGGAGCTGAAGCCGGGTGGACTTCTGCGGCGGCTTCTCAAAGAAATAGTAGTCCCCGATCCGTTCGGCCCAAGTCCGATACTTCTCCTCGCCCGTCAGAGCATACAGCCGCGAGAGCGTCTGGAGCATCTCCCCACATACCTCGATTCCTCCAGGAAGAGGCCCGAAACGCGCCTGGACGCTGGCCCGGGCCATGATCTCATCGGCCAACTCGATCAAGCGATCTGCCCAGGGTGTGTCAGGGCCGAGGATTTCTGTAATCCGCAGAAGCCCGTCGCGGCACCACTCGGAGGCCCCGTACATGCTGCGACCGAGCGACGGTTTGGCGTGCACGAATTTCAGCGTCTTCAAGTCCAGGTCGTCCGGCAGGTGGCCGATCCGCTCGGCGTGCTTCCGCTCGGTCGCCAGCGCCCGCCGGAGCGTGCCGTTCATTGCCTGGCGATTGGAGAACGAGGCGACCATCACAAGCGAGGAGTACAAGTCCGCCGCAGAGTTGGCCACCGTCCACCTGGAATTACTCACGTAACTTTGGGGCACCAGGCCCGTTTCGGGATTGATTATCCGCAGTTGCGATTGAAGCATGCGGTCGGCCCGCTGCATCGCCTCCTGATAAAGCTTGCCTCGGGTCTCGGCCTTCTCCCACACGGCCGCTGGCGGTTCGTTAGCCACCGCGACATTGGACGTGACGAAGTCAGCGGTAAGACCCGCCGTACAGAAGCAGCCCAAAATGGTCGAGCGAAGCGCGCGCCGGAGCAGGTGACGAGCCACGTAGTGACGTACCAAATGTCTCACGGGATGTCCCCCATCTTACGGGGAATTCTAGGTATCCGAGAGAAGCCATAAAGTGTTATGTTATGACGACGGAGGTTGCGTCAAAACGGAAATCCCAAAAAAAATTTCCGTGGGGCCGGAAAAGTGCTCTTTCTCCCATGCTGCTGCTCGATTTGCTGGCTGAACTGCCCGCGCTCCAACAACTCTCAGACTAGCCGAACCCATCGCAGAAGTCAACCGGGGCGATCCGTCGCAATCCCCACAACCGGGATGGCCGATCTGCGCGTCCTGTGAGAACCTCTACAAGCCGACGGCACGTCAAGTCGCCAAGCCGATCTACTCGATACAAA
>JAUWHT010000438.1 GCA_030605745.1 Pirellulales bacterium
CTCCACAGCGCAAGTTTACCTATTTTAACATTTATCGGATTTTCAACCTTTTTTTCGCCCCGGCCGCCCAGTTCCCAACTGCCATCGTCTTAGCAGAAAAAACAACCTGCGGAAAATCGGGCTTGCCCGGCGGCTAAACGAGGACTGTCCACAGGGGGTTGAACTATTCGCAGTCTGGATTACTCTGGTGAGATAGGCAAGTCTCAGGGGTTTTTCTAATTAAGGAGACAGTAATGAGCGCGAAGTTGGTAGTCTGGGCAATTCTGGGCATTTTGGTGGTTTCCGCGGGCCCAGGTACAGCGATGGCTTGCGATGGCCCGTACCTTTCTCGATCTTCGATGGCGTGGGTTTATCTGCCATCGACCGGTTACACACGCGAGCATATCCCCTATTTTGCGCTGCATCCCCCAGTTTACTACAGCTACGTTGTGCGACGCCCGTACGGCTACAGCCCCTACGCCTGGCCTCCGATGGCGGCGACCACAAAATCCAGGCCGAAACGCCCGATTGTCGTCCAAAACCCTTATGTCAACAGCGAGGTCGCCGGCGTGTCGGATCGGGACCGGACCCCCAAGAAGCCGCTTCGGATTGTCAATCCGTACGTGGTGCCGGGAAATCGCTCTGGACACGGGCAAAAAAAACGCTAATCTACGCCCCCGCTGATGTGTAAAGGAGTCTGCTTGATGAAGTATGCGCTTGCGCTGACGGTAGTAGCTTTCACGCTGTCAGGTTGCCGGAGTCAGGCGCCGCCAGCAACCGATCCGTTTTTCGGTCGTACGCGAGTCGCGCCGCCGGGGACCGGTAGCATCTCCGGTCGGCCGGCCGGTCCGTACTACCAGGGGGCGGCCAATTTGCCGGCGCCAAACTCGCTGTCGCCAAGTTCGCCGGCGCCTAATTTGCCGGCCCCAATGCGGTCGATTGTCCCGAGATCGTCGCCCAGCAGCTTGGCTTCCGTGACGCTGGCGGGGCGTGAGCGGGTGGTTAGGGTTTTGGAGCCCCGGCCGGAGGCTGCTGCAAGTTTACAGGCTGCCCGGACGGCGCGGCCGGGTGTCGCCTCGCAACCGCCCGAACCACGGCGAGCGACGACTCCCACGCGAGCAGTAGACATCATGGACCTGCCTCCAGCCGGCAGGTCGAGCCCACCGGACAGGACCGAATCGGCATCCGCCGGGGATGGCTTCCGGCTGGTTTCAGGCACCGACGAGCCGGGTGAATCTTCCGGAGTGACGGTCGCGGCCGGTTCGTTGCCCTCGGCGAGCGGGTTCTCTGCCCCGTCGAGTTACGGCCACGACCCCGACTATGCTTGGCTTCGGGGCAAGCTCGAGTACTCCGAGATCGATCGTCGCTGGAAGCTGCGCTACATCCCGATCGACGGGAAGACCGACCGGTTCGGAGGCAGCGTCGTATTACCCGATCCGGCGGTACTGGCCGGCTGCGAGCGGGGCGACTTCGTCGAGGTCCGGGGCAAGCTGGGCGATAGGGACCCGAAGAAGGGCTACGCTCCCACCTACGAAGCGGCCGAGATCAAGCGGCTCGGCGAGGCCACACGTTGAGTGACATGCGGGCGGGAATCCAGTCGAAGCTTGCGGCGGTCGCCGGTGGGCCAAATCGGTTGCGGCTTGCCCGCTGGGCCGCGCTGTTGCCGAAGATCGCCGCCCTGGAGCCGGAGTTGCAGCAGCTTGGCGATCAGCAACTCCGCAAGCGGAGTCTTGCGCTTCAGTATCGGGCCAAAAGCGGCGAGCCGCTTACGCGGCTGCTGGTGGATGGCTACGCCCTGGTCCGCGAGGCGGCACGGCGGACTATCCAGATGCGGCACTTCGACGTGCAGATTCTCGGCGGCATCGCCATGTTCGGCCGGTCGATCGTCGAGATGCAGACCGGCGAGGGCAAGACCTTGGCCGCCACGTTGCCGTTGTATCTTAATGCGCTTACCGGCAAGGGCTGCCACCTGGCCACGGTCAACGACTACCTGGCCCGGCGCGACGCGCAGTGGATGGGGCCGATCTACAAGGTCCTGGGGTTGACCGTGGGCATGGTCGAGAGCCAGATGCCGCGGCCGCAGCGTCGCAAGGCCTATGGGTGCGACATCACCTATGGCACGGCCAAGGAATTCGGATTCGATTTCCTCCGCGACCGGCTGCTGTTGCGACGGATCGCCGAAGGTCAGACCGATCTGCTGGGCGGGATGCTAGGCGACGGGGGCGGCCAGGCGAACGAAAAACCCGTCCAAAGCCAACACCACTTTGCCCTGGTCGACGAGGCCGACAGCATCCTGATCGACGAGGCACGAACGCCGCTGATCATCAGCGCAGTTCCAACCGAGGAACAGCGCCTGGCCGTGGAGTGCCATAAATGGAGCGCGTCGGTGATCGGCCAGTTCGTCGAGGACGAGGACTACGAGTACGACCACGAGAAGAAGACCTGCGAGTTGACCCGCGAGGGCCGCCAGAAGGCCCGGCTGCTGCACAAGCCCGAGGAGATGGATACCGTCGGGATGGTCAATATCTACCAGTACCTGGAGCGGGCGATCTTGGTTGATCGCGAGTACCACCTCGACCGACAATACGTGGTCCGCGACGGCGAGATCGTGATCGTCGACGAGTTCACCGGCCGGCTGGCCGAGGGCCGCAAGTGGCGCGACGGCATCCATCAGGCGGTCGAAGCCAAGCAGGAAGTGGAAGTGACCGTGGCCACCGGGCAGGCGGCTCGGATCACCATCCAGGACTTCTTCCTTCGCTACGAGAAGCTGGCCGGGATGACCGGCACGGCGATGGGTTCAGCCCGGGAACTGCGGAAGATATACCGCTGCCACGTGCTGCCGATCCCCACCAACCGGCCGGCCATCCGCCGGCGGATACCAACTGAGGTCTTCGGTACTGCCGATGCAAAATGGACCGCCGTGGTCGACGAAGTATGCCAACTGCACGCCGAGGGACGCCCGGTGTTGATCGGCACCCGCTCGATCGACAAGTCGGAACATCTCTCGAAGCTGCTCGAAGCAAACGGCATCGAGCACCGGGTGCTCAACGCCAATCACATCGAGGCCGAGGCCGAGATCGTCGCCCGCGCCGGCCTCGGCGGCAAGGTAACCGTATCGACCAACATGGCCGGGCGCGGGACCGACATCAAGCTGGACGACGGCATCCCGCAACTCGGTGGCCTGCACGTGATCTGCACCGAGATGCACGACGCGGGCCGGATCGACCGGCAGTTGATCGGGCGCTGCGGGCGCCAGGGCGATCCGGGCACCTTCCGGCACTATCTTGCCCTGGACGACGACCTGCTGCTGACCGGCCTTGGCCCGGAAAAGTCGCGGAAACTCAAGCAGCTCGGCGAGCAGCCGGACGAGGAGTTCGACCGCCTGGGCCGGCTGTTCCGCAAGGCGCAGAAGAAAGTTGAGCGCCGCCACTTCCGCCAGCGCAAGTCGCTGATGTACTTCGAGAAGCAGCGCAAGAAGATGCAGCGCCAAATGGGCCAGGACCCCTATCTCGATACGCCGGGGTAGGTGGTGAGGGGGTGGCAATTCATTGCCATCTTAGATAGAATTGGGCAGTAGGTGGTTGTTGGAACTCAGTTTTCGGAGCAAACGCCCACCGACTTCCTTCTTTTAGAAGTGCAGCTATGAGAAGAATTCTCTTCCTCCTGGTGTCTGCGGTCTTCCTATGCGGCTGGGGGTCGTCCGCCAGGGCGGATATCCAGCCGACCGAGCTAAGAACGTGTTTTAAATCTCCCTTTGGGAGAGGGGCAGAGGGTGAGGGCGGCATGGATCACACCGCAAATAGCGGGGGTTTCTTGCCGAATAACCCTCACCCTAACCCTCTCCCGGAGGGGGAGGGGACTCGCATCGGT
>JAUWHT010000248.1 GCA_030605745.1 Pirellulales bacterium
TTAGGTGCAAACTGCTGAAAACGGGGCGAGCCAGGGTGGCACGTCCCTGCGCGCAGCGAAGGGCGGGGTATACGCCGAACACGCCCATCCCTACGTTCTGGGCGTGCCACACGATGAATAATCCGGGCTAGCGTTCTGCACCTAAAACCGGAAGACCCACAAATTGGTGGCACGCCCTGAGGACCGAAGGACGTGGCAAGGTGCCCCAAACACGCCCTTCGCTGCGCTCAGGGACGTGCCACTCTTGAATGCCAGTTCACTACGAAGCCTACTTGTCGACCTCGGCCATGGGCACCAGGGCCAAAGAGGCGAAGACCGGGTAGTTGCACGAGCAGCCGTGCGCGAAATCGGGGAGGTTCAACAAGCCGCCGACCGCGATCAGGCTGTTCGTGCAGCCGGAGCGGACGCCCCGTAAGTACGTCTGGCGGCAGGTCGACAGGTCGAAGTACGAGGCATGGGCATCGCGAATCAGGCCCAGGTACTGGCCGGCCATCCCACGGCCGCAGCCTCGGATGCCGCCCCGTAGCCGCCCCGACAGCCGGCGGTTCCATAGCCGCCCCGGCAGCCGGGAACCGGTCCGCGGATCATACATTTCCCCAAGCTGAGTAATCAGCCGATCGGGATGAAGTATCGGCCGAACGGGATCAACCAAGTGTTTGCCTTTTACGACAACCACTTTGTCGCTCCACAGCGAAGTCCCATCTGTTCCATTATATGCACTGCCAAGGCCATAAACCGTAACCAGCAGATCGTTGGCCTCCGAGTAGGCCAACCGTAGGGGGCGCGAGGGGTTTTCTTTGTCGTGCCGAAGGTCCATCGCCACCTGCCAGAGTTGGTTGCCGCTCGAGGCGTCCAGCGCCACCAGCGTGCCTTCGGGCCTGGTTACCTTGCCTCTGCGGTCCGGCAGCGCGGCGTCGGCGCAGAAGACCTTTCCGGCGCCGAGAGCCAGGCCGACAAGCTGCTTGCTCACCTTGTGCTTCCACTTTACTTCTCCACTACGGCGATCCACGCAAAACAGGACCTTCCCTGCCACACCGATCAGGCAGTCGTTGCAAATTCGTACGTCTCGCCAAGAGGCTCCCTCCACGGGGCTGCTGATTTCCGAGAGCGTCGAACCACTGGCCGGGTCGATGCGAAAGCAGGTTCTGCCCGAAAGGACGTAGACGCTATCCTCGGCGGCGACGTATTTGAAACGGCCGCGGTGCGGCGAGTCCGGCTCCATGCCGGGCAACATGCTGGTCCACAGGTGGCGACCGGTGTAGATGTCTACTGCATGCAGGTTGGGCGACACCTGGAAGAACATCCGCCCGCCGGCAACCAGCGGAGTCGGGGCGGCGAAATGGGTATAGCCCCACTCGGGAAAGAGCATGTCCACCGCCCCGCCGAACCAGAGCACGCCAAACGGCGGTTTGACCCGCTTGTCGCGAGAGACGAGGCTGTTGCCCGCGTCGGCGTTTTCGTGGGTCCAATCGGCCGAGCCGGCCAGGGGACCGGCGCGCCTAAGCAGCGCAAACTCGCCTGCCCGTTCAACTTCCGCGCCGTCAAGCCCGGCCTCCTTGACCGAAGCGGCAAAGGCGTCGTGCCCGTTGGGCGGCACGTGCAGACAGGCCACGCCGCCGTAGGGACGAAGCGAGCGGAAGACCTTCTTCACAAACGTCTTGTCCGAGGCCGGCCCGGCAGCGGCCGGCACTTCCGAGACGATCAGGCTGGCCAGATACGGTGGAAACGGATAGGACAGCGCGTCGCCCTGGTATACGGCGATTCGCCTGCCGTACAGGCCGGCTTCGTCGAGCTTCCTGCGGAGCTTTGCAACCTTGGCCGCATCCGGATCCACGGCAATCACGTGCAGCTTCGACTGCTTGGCCAATTCCGCCGCCAGCGGTCCGCACTCGGCGCCCAGCACGAGACAGTATCCTTCCTTCGCCCCGGTCGTCTTGAGGATGTTGCCTGTCGCCGCCTCAGGCACCCACCGGTCGCTCACCAGCGAAAGCTCTTGGTTCGCCGTCGCGTGGATTTCAGGCTCGACCTTCTTCGGCCCAAAGGCATGGATGCTGCCCTGGCGTGTGACGACAAACAGTTTTCCGTCGGCGGCCAGGATCCTCGAAGGTGTGCCCTCGATCTGGGCCTTCCAGGAAAGCTTTGGCGAGCTGCCCGGTTCTGGGATGTCCACGGCCGCCACTTCGCCGTTAGCACCGGCGTAAAGCCGCGGACCTGCCTTGATGTGGATTTTGAGTTGGCTGGGCAGGCTCCAAAGCTCCCGGAAGGTTGCCACCTTCCACTTGTAGGCCCTCCACCTGAAAATTGGATTGTTTGCTCAACTGTTCATCCACTCGTGGCCTTTCTCAGCCTTCCAGTCCTTTAACTGGGGGTCCTTCGTCATATCCCAGGCCACGATGCGGTCGTAGCCGACGCCGGCCGGCCGGTAACCGCGCGGCTTGTTAACCGGATGTGAGAAGTAGACCGCGTCGGTGGTAAGGACCATTTCGCGGAACTCGCCGAGTTCTTTGCGATTGGCCGGATCGATCTGCAGCCGGGTGCCGACAGCCAAATCATACACATCTCCGCTCTGGAAGAAGTGCTTTCCGATGCCTGAAAGGTACCAACAGCCCTTCTCCAGGTTGATCCCCCCGCCCCACAACGAGCAGTAGGGCTCAAGCTTTCCGGAGTTGCGGTCGATAAGCCCGGGCATCGCCCGACCGCTGGGCACAAACAGCCTATCGCCGATCACCGCAAAGTAGCCCTGCGGCGAGATGCCGCCTTCCGGTCGATCTTCTGGTTTCATGCCGTGGTCCAACTGCGCGTGCTCAATGCAGCCGCTGTCCTTGTTCAACCAGACCAACTTGCCCGTTTCCGCATCCAGCGAGTAGATGTACACGCCCTCGAACGGCCAGATGCCGGCGGCGAAATAGATATTCCCGTCGTCCAGCACCGGTCCACCCCGGGCGGGCCAGAGCGAAATCAGCCGATCGTTTCCCAGCACCTTGCGATCCTTCCGCTCGGAGGGAAGCCCTCGGTACTTCCATAGCAACTTGCCGGCCCCCGCATCCACGCAGTAAAGGTGACCGTCGTCCGAGACGAAATAGACCTTGCCTTTCGAGGCCACCGGTGCAAACCGCACCGGACCGTCGGTGTAGAACCGCCACCGCTCGGCGCCGGTGTCGGTATCCAGGGCGGTAACGCTGTCGGTTACCATCGAGGGCACGAACATCGTCTTGCCCATCACGACCGGCTCGTACGAGGTGTCGAAGCAGAGCCGGGGATACTTGGGCCAGGCCGGCTCGGGCGGCGGCAAGCGGCGGGTCCACTGAAGGTGCAACTCGTCGTGAAGCTGCTCGGGCGAGGCGGCCGTCCGCCCGGCATCGTACCGCCATTGCGGCCAGTCTGCCGCAAATACTCGTGTTCCAACAGGGCGTGCAGCACAGACGAGCAGTAAGGCCGTCAGACTGATGCCGAAAATGATACTCGATTGTTTACTCATCTTTCTTTCCTCCACGACGCGGTCAAGAGCGGGAGACGGGATTCGGACCCGCGACGTCCAGCTTGGGAAGCTGCAGCAAGGCCGACGTAAATGCTTCTGTCAAAGGACTTACGTCACCGCTTCCCACCGCTTGCACCAATGCTTGTACCAAATCTCGGGAAACGGTGCAAGCCGCCCCGTCCGACGTGCTTGCCGATGAGCTTCGCCAAGCGGAGACCACTCAGGACACCGCCAGACACGATATCGAGATGATCTTGCAGTCGCTCTTGAAGGCCACTGGCGGGGGCGGTGACAACGGCGTGAAACGACAGTCAGATAATCCCGTAGAGAAGAGAGCGGAGGGAACTGGCGGTGTGTCCATGTTGGAGGCCGTCCGGATGTTGGCCGCGATGGCGCCCGAGGAACGGACCGCCCTAGTCGCGCTTATCAAGGCGTTGGGATGAGATGTGTCTCCTCATCGAGGCCTGTCCATTGCTCAGTATAGAACTTCGGCTGGCCATTCGGGCGATAGTGCGGACCGGCTTGGTGGCATACTCAGATGGCTCACAAGTCAGTGTGCCAAATGGACCCGATGATCAGTAATGACCAAATCACCGCCATCCCCTCCCTCGCTGCCCCAGAAGACGACGCGGCGTAGGCAACACGAGATGTCCGCCCGTGTGAGGCAGGCCTATCACCTCTTTGCTCTGGCCGTAGCAATCCAGCAATCGAGGCGCCTTCGCGGCTGTCTAGCTGAGTCCGCCGTCTTGGAAGTGTGCCAGCAGGCGATACCGAACGCCATTCTCTATCCAGTCCAAAGCAATACGCTCTGGCGTGATAACGGCTTCGGCTGCCGGGAAGTGCGGCTTGCCTTGAGCGCAGAGGCACCCCCTTCGCGCACCAGTCGGTCGAAAGTCCACGCCAGGAACAGCGCAAGTGCCTGGGAAACAATCACTTGCGAAGCTGGACTGGGATTCTTGCAGCGATCAGAATCTGGCCGAACCTTCGACCTCTGCGTCCCGAACGATCAAGGGCAGGTTCACAAGTGCCTGACAGCAAAGGACTTACGGCATCGGAAAATACCGCTTGCCCCCAATCTTGCCTGAACTACCGCCAAGCGGAGGCCACTCAGGACAGAGCCAGACAGGATACCCCCTTGATCCTTCAGTCACTCGTGAAAGCGGTTCGGGATGACGATGGTCGCGATGGCATGAGGGAGCGGCCAAACACCAACGACGGGCAAGCGGGAAGTGCCCTGCTGGAGACCATCCGCCTGCTCGCAAAGTTGAGTCCCGATGAACGAGCGGCGCTGATCGGGCTCCTCAAGACGTTGGGATAACATGACGCGGCGTATTGAAGCCAATGTGTTCACGGCCGGGTAGAGCAGCCCGGGAACTGCGAGCACGTGCTACTTGAAAAGCCTCGCCTGTGCCGGCGACTCGGTTGCGGTGGACAACCTACCCGCAATGTGACAAGCGCTGCGGCTGCTGATGTCGGGATTCTTGCATGCGCAGATGCGGACCGTGATCCCGAACTCGGCCGCGACGGATTGAAGTCTCTCGAACGGGGCTTGACGCGCCTCGTGGGGAAGCGCGGTGATGGAACTGCTTTTGGCATGAATGGCCAGGCGGCTTCCTCCGGCGAAAGCATCGAACAACCTTGTTCGCACCGAAGCGTCGCAGAGGTTCTTTCTGAGCGAGCCCGTGATTGCCGGACGAAGGAAAAGCGTGCTGGCCGCCGTCGTAGTCATGCCGGCCTCGGCAAGGCTGGAGCACACGTTGCGCAAGGAGGTTTCGTCGTCGGTCATCCCTGGCAAGATCGGATCGAGTTGGAGGGCGCACGCTGTAATCTGGTCAAAGATCGCATGGAGCGCCCCCGGATGTGTGAGAGGAAGCGCCCAAGCCATCCTGGACTTACGCGATGTCTATCTCAATGACGATTGGAGCCAATTCCACAAGTACCTCATCCAACGCGAACAGAAACGCCTCTACCCCGGCTGCCGTCGACTCGCCCAGTCCTTTCAACCCTCCGCCCCCCAGTCCAGGGGGAGATGAGGACGGATTGGAAAGCCGCGGATGACGGAGGCGAGTGCAGGCGGCTCTTGTCGCCGGAGGAATACAACGGGTGCCGCCGTACCCGCGGAGAACCAGGAACGACTGCATCTTGTGCGCGGCTCCGCTGTGTGGTATTCCTCACAATCCACGATGTAACAGCAGTTTTCGGGGACCTTCGTTGTTTCCAGATCGGGACGCTATGCAAATGGCAAACATCGCGATGGTTGTGCTCGCTCACGACAACCGGGAATCCTTAAGCGAATTCGTTGTGAACGTACGGAGATTCTGTCCGAACGTATCACTGTTCCTGTACAACTCCGGAGCAGACAACGCGCTTGGGAATGGCCTTGACATCGAGATGATCCCGTCACCCAGGCATCTCGAATACGCAAAGATTACGCTTTTCTTTCTGGACGTATTCGAGTGGTTATTGAATCAATCACACCGATTCGAGGTTTTCATAAATGCCGAGACAGACATGTTGTTCGTTCGCCGTGGTTACGAGCGTTTCGTGTCTGCAGAAATGCGTCGTTGCGATTACATGGCCCCACTTTTCTCCCGGCGGACGTCGCCCAAATCTCGCTGGCGGCCTTATCGGTCGTTGCGTCCCGAGTTGCCGGACTGGTTCAAAATATGGGGATTCGAGTACACAAACCGGGCGTTCAGTCCCGCCCAGGTCTTCAGCAGAACTTACATTAGCCG
Organism: Pirellulales bacterium; assembly: GCA_030605745.1. GTDB lineage: Bacteria > Planctomycetota > Planctomycetia > Pirellulales > Thermoguttaceae > JAUWHT01. Next base: position 6,214 of record JAUWHT010000248.1, read on the forward strand.
GCTGCTGAATCATGATAAATACTCGCGGATTCGTCAGTTGGCTCGCGAAAATCAGTCATTCACTTTGCAGGAGGTGCTGTTTCCGACGCTCGTCGACTTCCTCAAGCTGACCGGCAAATGCTACCCGGATGGGATGGAACCCATTATCCGCTACCGTCCTTTTCAGGCGGTGACTGGCGTGCGTCGCGCCGTGGCCATGCCCAACGCGTACCTCGTGCATCCGGTCAGGCGGAACCCAGACGACCCGGCGCGTCGGTTCATCGCGAGTCTCTAGGGTTCTTGACGATTTGTAGGATACCTTCTTGCACCATCGGTTGCGAAAAGACGACATTCCCTGGCAGAGCTTACGCTTCAAGGTGAGAATCTGCCTCTGATCGTTTGCGGTGGCAGTTGAGCATGCCGCAGTTGAGGCGACAGCGGCGCATGACACCGCGTAAACGATCGCTACTATCAGAGCCAAGCAAATCGTCAAGCCGATTTCGGCGGATGTTTCCGATCGCCAGCCCGCCGTTGATCGTTCTCATAGAATGACAAAGCAATACGTCGCCATTTTGTTCAACGATGATATTCCGCTCGCCACTGGCGCAAACCGGCTCAACGAGAAATCCAGGGTCGCGTACGTACATCCGCATCCATCGAAGATCGATGTCTGATGTAAGGATTGGCACTCCTTCGCACTTAAGTGCCCGGATCCGATCCAAGGACGCGTCAAAAAACAGCAGATCGCATGGAAAATGACGGTGGAAGAAAACGTCCCTCTTCCCGACAAGCATGAACGTCGGGGATAGAACCTGAAAACTCATCCCATCAACACCGAGCCTCTGCAAGAAACGGGCCGTCTGCTCAATCTCCGGCAAGTTGACGTCGAACAGAATCGTGTTCGTGAAGAGGCGGACGGGTGATTTGGAAAATGCCTGCGACCGCTCAACCAGACGTCGGACAGCATCGACGGCCAACTCGAATGTCCCTGGAACGCCGCGAATCCAGTCGTGGACGTGTGGGTGGTGCGAGTCGAGTGATACGAACAAATCCGTCGGACCATCTTCGACGAGCCGATCGATGGACTCGTCGTCGGCCAATGTCCCGTTGGTGGTCGCGGTGCAGGCTAGCGAGAGACTTCGACAAAGACGGCCGATCGCGAAGAATTCATCGCTCTTGCGCATCGTTTCGCCACCCGAAATGGACACGCGAAGGCGTGGGCTCAACCGCGCACCGTTACGGATGGCCGCCAACTTTTCGTTGGTGCTCAACGAGCGGATGTCCTCCCGGGTCCGCCACATGTGACATTGCTAGCAGCGCAAGTTGCACTCGGTCGTGGTTGTCAAGAAAAGCTCTTGTGGCAGCGGAAAGGACGGCATTGATCTGACCTAAGGAATCATGTCGGGAAGAGGCTCAACCACCCGAAACGGCATGGCCGTTGTTGCGGCAAACGCGGGCAGGTGATATGCCAGGCCCATTCTGGCATCTCGGCGCACTGCCCGCAAATAGGTTATGATACTGCCGTGCGAGGGCACCCAGCTCAAAGTTAGCTGTCCATTCTGTGACGGATTGGCGGTTTGCAGTCCAATTCAAGACCAGTTTTGTGGAGACATAGGCAGGATGCGGCAAATAGGCCGATCTTGATTTCGGCCATTTTCGTCACAGAATGGACAGCTACGGTCAAGCGGCTTTCCTCGCGCCGTTGCAGGCATTGCGCTGAGTAGAATTGGGTGATATAAGAAAGCGGTCTTGCGATGGACGAAGTTGACGTCGTACTGCTAAACCCGCCGTTCTTCCGCTTCTGCGGGAGCCACAACAACCGCTTGCCCCCCTCGTTGTCCTACCTGTCAGCCTACCTCGAAGCGGCTGGTATCTCGCACGCGCTTTACAATGCGGACTACACGGAATCGAAGCGGTTTTGGAGCATGAAATGGATGTTTGACAATTTCGACCCGTTTATCGACGCGGTCGATGGGAAAGGGAGCTTGTACGGAGAGGTTGTCGAGATCGTACAATCCTTTCGCCCCAAAGCGGTTGTGATCATGGGTGGCGAGCCGCTGATCGCGACCAAGGACTGGGGCAATCCCTTCATCGCGGCCCACTACGCGCGGATGCTGCGACGCATGAACGTGTTCACCGTCGGACTTAGTCACTTTTTCACGCTGGATCGGTCAAAGTTCGAGGACGCCTTCGATTGTATCATGGGCGGGGAACCCAATGCCCAGATCGTGGATATCATCCGAAAACGTGTGCCGGGCTACGTGTCACCGCAACCCCTTGACCTGAACGTGGTCCCCAACCTCAAGCGTCAGTTTCCCACAGATCAGGACACGGACTTTGTGATGACATCGTTTGGGTGTCGCTTTCCCTGTTCGTTTTGCCTGGTGCAACAGCTCTATCGAGAGCTGGATCAACGAGTGCGGTTTGTGGAGACAGACACGGTCATGCGGGATCTCCAGCAGCGATCAGAGTCGGAGATCTATCTGACGGATTTGACGTTTACCTTCGCGCCGCCCAAGCGGTTGAGGGAATTGGCAGACGCACTGGGCGCTCGCGGCATTCAGAAGTCATTCACGGTCGAAGCTCGTGTCGATTGCCTTACCGAGCGCACGGCGGACTTGCTGACGGAATTGAACGTGAGGTGCGTCAAGCTCGGTGTCGAAGGCATCACCAAGGACCTGCTGCGAGCCTTCAACAAGAGAACCAAGCTGGCTCAGATCGAGCGCGCCGTGGGGCTACTCAAGGAACGAGGGATCGCGGTCGTCACGTACTTGCTTATCGGCGGCGTGACCTCGGAAGAGGACTATGAGTTAACCCGCAGCTACATCGAGAAGCTGGCCCCCGATTTTGTTCCGGTGGCCATCTGGTCTTACGACCTGACTACGGACTACCGCTACGATACGCAGTTTTCGCCGACGAGGCTCAATGCCTGGGGTATCGATCGCAGCGTGTATTTCAAATACATGGATCTTCAGAGTGAAATGAACCCCACGGTGGGAAAGATGTTGGACTACGTCAGCTAGTTGACCCGCGCCCATGAACGAGATTCATCCCTTTCGTTATTGCTTCCCCGCAGAGGATATCGACGAAATCGCGGTGCGTTTTCGCGAAATACTTCATGTTCACGACTTCTTGACAATGGGTCAATACGGAGAGGAATTTGAAGCCGCGTTTCGCCAATACAGCGGAACTCGTCACGCGATCGCCGTATCCTCCGGAACGGCCGCCCTGGAAATCATTTTCCGCGCCCTAGACGTGGCGGGCGGCGAAGTAATCGTGCCTACCAATACGTATGGCGCAACCGTGGTAGCGGTCATTCGCGGCGGCATTCTCTTTCTTCTCCACCAAAGTGATCACTTGCGGCGAAGGCGGAATGATTGCCACGAACGACTCAGACATCTTCAACAAGGCCGTGCTGTTGCGAGACCATGCCAAGGATAAGCAAGGCAGCATGTCGGAGTTGGGCTATAACTGGCGGTTGCCGGAAATCCAATCGATGATGGGATTGACGCAAATGCGGCGACTTGATGAATTCACCGAAAAGCGAAACACGGTAGCGGGCATCTACGACGAAGTCCTCGGTGACTTGCCGGGAATCTCGACATTGAAACCACCAGCGGAGTGCGTCCACAATCGACACAAGTATGTGGTGTTTTTGGAACGGGAGCAGCCAGAGGCAGTGCGCGCCGAGTTGTGGGAGAAGTACCGCATTCCACTTGGGGGTTTCGTCTACGCCGTACCGTGCCACTTACAGACTGCTTTTCGCGAGTGGAACGAAGGAGATTATCCCACTGCCGAGCAACTCTGTTCGTCACACATCTGTCCGCCGATCTATCAAGAAATGACCCGCGACGAGGCGTATCATGTGGCAACGTCGCTGCGGACTGTCCTGAACCACCAGATGCCGCGGGAGCGAGCGTTCTGAGATCTTCCCTGAGAGGAGCACTTTCCTGCGTTGCGGCCGATCACGGCCTTTCCCAGAGCACAGTGCGAATGATTTCGCCACTGGGAATCTGGTACTCACACACGACCGTCACATCGAGGTTGAAGGGTGGCAACTCCAGATACAGTCCGTTATTGTAATGATCTCGCCGCGTGTACTTGTCGGTCGGCTTGTCAATATTTTGACGCTGATTGCGGGAAATATCGGCTTGACCGTCGGTGATCAGTGCGTAGCGGTATTGGTTCAGCTTGTTTAGGATCTGTATGATCTCGTCGTTGGAGAGGATGTAGAGCACCATTGTGATGAGACACAGGTCGCCCAGCGGCAATTCGTCCTCGACCAGATCGAGTGCCACGAATTGCCGCTGGGCGCTGCCAAAATGCTCATTGTTGTGTTTGATCAACTCGTCGTAGATGTCGACGCCGATGTACGATGCCTCGTCCATTTCGATTCCGCTGGAAGCCTCGAAATCGCCGCAGCCGAGATCGACGACGCACAGGATGTCGTGCTGGCGTATAAAGCCGCTGACGAATTCACGATATGGCTTGGTCAGCTCGGGTGGAGAATCCGAGTTGAATCTGCCGCCGCTCTGGGAAACTCCCCACAGGTTGTCGTCGTAGACGTTGCGAAACAGATTGCATCGCTCGTCGCGTTCCAGTTTCATTTTTTTGCCGACGTATTCTGGTTTCACGATCGCAACCCCTTCGTTCTTGTGCTTGCCAAGTGCATTTCAACACCGGACGGAGAAGAAACAAGATGATGGGACCTCAATAGGTGTGGCATGCTGGTCTACGTTTCGACCAGACGAGCGGCATGTGATGCTATCTCTTGGGGAGTAATGAAATCGCTAGTGCGCTGAATGTATCGAAATCGATCGCAGCGCATACACGGAGTATCGTCTCTCGGTGGAACATCACCCATGAGCATCTGACGCGTGAAACTGATGTCTGGACCGCGAAGAACTTCAAGCAAATCACGCTCACTAGCGTCACCAAAACTGCTCCACGTATTGACACAGCACCCCAGAACTGCTCCATCGAAGTTGATCTGTGGCTCGTTCCAAAGCTGAAGGCAAGGCGAGCGAGAATAATGGCGTCCCGTTTCTCGCGAGAACTCCGTTCGCGACGCGTATTCAAGACCAGTCTCGGCCTTCACGAAGTCCACGTCCACGATTGGTGAAATGGCTTCGTCCCAAGACAGCTTCACCTGGAATTCCATACCGAGTTCCTGCGCTAGCAGCCGGGCTTTGGGAAGTTCGTATTCATTGTGGCCAAAGACCACAAACTGCCATGTCAACTCTGGGTATCTGCTATGGTAGGCTCTCTTGAATTCTACAATGCGCCGTATGTTGCGAATCACGGCGTCAAAGTTGCCCCCACGACGGTACTGGGCGTAGGACTCTTGAGTTGCTCCATCGATCGAACAAGCAATATGCCTAACTCGGTGCTTGACGACAGCCTCCAGCTGCGCGTCTGTGGCATCGTTGAGATTCACGCCATTGCTCATGGAGATTCGAATCCCTTGGGCTTCAGTATACCAAAGGATCTCCGCGAGTTGCTTGTTGAGAAAGACTTCTCCCCAATTCGACAGCTCAATAGACTTGACCCAGTCTGCACCTTCGAGTATCCGCCGCAAGCGACGTAGTGTGAGAACACCCACTCCGACCACAGTTGCCCCCAGCGTCCCAATGCCGGTTGGACACGCAGGGCATTTGAGCTGGCAAACAGAAGCCGCATCAATTCGGATCTTGTGGGGTATCATAAGCATACGAACAATCGAAGATAGTAGGGCCATTAGCACCACCACCATCGGCTCTCAGTAGAGAGTTAATACCGGAGTTGCCCTGTGGTACGCAGTCACAAGCTCACGCCATATCTTGCTCATGCTCACATTCTCTAATAGTACCTCGTTCTCAACCAGGAAATGCCCGCAGTATCCGCACAGGGCTTTGCACTGTTCGCGGAACCGCCGATCAGACACCTCCAGGAGACTTCGCAAGCCTATGTCGAGACCAACTACTCGATCAATTGCACCGGCGACCGCACAGACGTAGATCCCGTGCCGCGAAACGCCAATGCCACTCTTCTCTGGAGAAACATAGCTGGCATCCATTTCCATAATTTCCAGGACAAATGTCACTATAATCAAGAGGGGCGAGAGTGAACGGATTGAAACCATCCGGCGCCTTATCAGGCACCTTCGCAGAGATGGTTATGTCGACCCAAGCGGGTAAGGATCTCAATACACGTTGTACACGACTTCCCCAGCCGTGTGTCCAGAACCTAATCGTGCATCCGTTCACCTGATTGCGATAGGCGTCAAGCACTCCTATGATCTCGAATAGCTTCGGGTGCAGTGTGGGCTCGCCACCGAGAATCCAGATCTTGCGGTAGGGTAGCGGAAGCGACAGGGACTCCTCCAGCACCCTCCTGATTTGTTCAACGGTCATTGTATCACTAGAAGGGCACATTCCACATGCTCGGTCGCACTGTTTGCATCCCATGTCACAAGCGTATGTAATGTCAAACTCAAGAGATCTCAAATTGTGGAGGTTGTCGCTCTGTGGCACTGTACTTTCCTCAGTAAGATAAGGTGACGAGCCACCCGATAGCGGAAGAACTAACCGATCGTAATCACCGCGTAGGGACCCTGCGCATGCAGTCGACTGGATGAAGTGTCCCGGGGCACTTCATCCCTGTCAAGCTGTCTGGACTCCAACGCTGGGGCGATAAGCTAGTGGCGAACCGAAGTGCGTAGCCTTCGCTGCACTCCCGCGGACACGGTGATCACGACCAAGTACTGCTGTTGATCACCATTGTGGGGGTTGCGCCAGTGCGTGTTTGGTCAGTAGGTAGTGTCGGTTTTGTCGAGTTCCCTGCCTCACCTGTTGGTCGCGGGCAAGTCCGCGGCGAGTCTCGCTTTCGGTTGTATGATCCTGATGAAATACCCCCCCCCTGCGGAACGTATATGATCGTCGCACCAGCCTTGCCCATACGGCAGGCCAGTTCCACTTCATGATATCCCCATCCGCTCATCATAAGGCATTTCGTGCGGCGGCTTCTGCATCGTTTCCATTAGTCGGCGACTGAACCTCATACTCGTCCCGCAGACTGCCGTAAACGCGTCGGCCGCACCCATAAATCAGAGTGGCCGGTGGCTGCCTGCCGATCTGCGGAAACCCATGGGCAACCGGTCTTGATCGATTCGGTCGGATAACAAACGGTTGTATAGGGGATCGAGCCACTAGCCTAGTGAACTGATCGCCGGGCGACAACGGTATGCTCGCCCTCCTCGACAATTTCAAATTGGTACTGTTGCATCATTTCGTCGAAGGCGGTCCGCTGCCTGCTATCATCGTGGAATTCGATTGCGATGCAGCCCACGTCCGCCAACCATGCGACGTTGTCACGAAACATCTCGACCTCGGCACCTTCGATGTCGACTTTTAGCAAATCGATCTGGCGTCCGCCCAGGTGAGCGGAGATTTCCGGCATGGTGACCGTCGGCAGAATCTCATCTGAGGGATCGCTCGCTGTGGCAGCTCGCGGTTCCAAGTACCAGTGGACTCCGTGCCTGAAGTCAATACTCGACCTGCAGATCCCGGCCGAGTTGCTCCAGACGCCGGCGCCAAGCAACTCGAACGGGACGCCGGATCGCGTGAGATTGGCACGAAGCGCATCGTGAGTGCAGGGGTCGGGCTCAACGGCCACAATCGAAACGCTAGGATAGTGCTTCGCAAGATACCATGAAGTGATTCCAATATTCGCGCCGAGGTCGACGATTACGCTCGCCGTCTCAACGTGCCGCAGGACGCTTGCGTACACGGCGTCCACGATCACCTCGCGAATTGTCGCTAGGTCAAGGCGAGTCGGTCGAATGGCGACATCGCCACCGGAAGGTCCCTCAATGGTGACATCGAAAGTTCCATTGGCGGGAAAACGGTTCAGCACATACAGACTCTGGACTTCACAGAAGCGGGCGTAAGAAGCGGGCGCTAAGAAAGACTGGTGGTCTGGCTCTGGCAATTCATGATGCATGGCAGGCTCCTCCAGACCATCAAACAAACCTCAGGAAATTGACATCAAACACTGAGTCTGGCTGACAGTGTGAAGCAAGTGGTAAGGTTCGCCATATTGCGATCACATGGAGATACTTCAGAGGTATCGTTGCTGTGGCTCACCATCGGGGGAGCTGCTCCAGCGTGTGTTTTGCCAGCACGTATTGTTGGTTGTCTTGAGTTCCCCGCGTCACCTGTTGGTCGCGGTCAAGTCCGCGGTGAGTCTCGCTTTCCGTCGTATGATCCTGATGAAACACTCCCGCCTGCGGATCGTACACGATCGTCGCGCCGGCCTTTTGCATGCGGTAGGCCAATTCCACTTCATGATATCCCCATCCGCTCATCCGCTCGTCGTACGGCATGTCGTGCGGCGGTTCTTTCACCGTTTCCATGAGTTGGCGGCTAAAGCTCAGACTCGCCCCCCAAACTGCCGTGAACTGTTCGGTTTCCCGGACCGTGCCGCCGGGACCGGCTAATTTGGCGCGCCGGCACGAGGACAGCTCCCAGGTCTCTTCCGGTCCCTCGAACTTCGCGCCCGTCACCAGGCAAGGCAAATCGGGGATATGCCATTTGACATGTTGCTGAATGAAATCGGGCCGCACGCACACATCGTCGATCTGGATGAACACCTCGGTCTGGGCGGGGCTGTGGGCGATGCATTGATTCCAACGTGCCGCGCTCATGTAGTCCGCTTCATGAATAACCGACAGCACGTTGATAGAAATGGGGCTATACCTCGCTTGTCGGGCAAGCACCACGGCGGTATCGTCCGTGCTACCGTCATCCAACACGACAATCGCCCACCGCTGACGCGGGTAATCTTGCTCCAGCAATCGATCGATCGTCCGCCGGACGACGTCGCTCTGATTGTACGTGATGGTGTAGACCGTGACGTAGGGAATCTCTGACACCATTTGAACGAGCCTCTACCCATCCTTCTTCTTGATGACAATCAACGGATATGATCCGAAACGACCCAACCATAAGGGAAACCATTCCTCAAGTCGATAGATGAGGTTCAAGAACGGTTTTCCCAAGAGCCACCCGTGGATAAGTGTTCGGGTGAACTCTTCACTCACACTACGCCACACGCGGATTTCCAGGTCGAATCCCCACAACCGTTTGGCCAGGAGCGAGTAGTCTTGGGGGCGATAGTATAAAGGCGGTGGTTGGAATTCGTCCGCCGACGGGGTCGATTCGATATGGCTGTGCCGCTGTTTCCACGAACGCTTGAAGAGTCGTGCAAAGAAACGCCGGACGGCTCGCGCGCAACGGACAAATCTCATTGCAGACGCGCTGCGATTCCAGGCTGTAACGACAACCGCCGATGAACTCGGTCGCAACACGCGATGGAGTTCGCAAATTACCTCAGGCTGCTCGTCCACCGGGACATGGTAGAGAGCGTGAATACATGTTGCGGCGTCGACGCTACCTTCTCTTAGCGGCAGGTTCGCCGCATCCGCCAGCAGACATAGGCACCGTTCTCCGAGACGAGCTTTCGCGTCACGAAGTGCGGTCGCCAACGTATCGACACAGACGCGGATGTCGAACTCCCTCGAATAGAGCAACTCGCCGGGATGAGGAACGGGCCCCGACCCAACGTCCAAGAAGAAACTCCCCCGCCGTTTGAGAAATCGCATGACGCGGCGTCGCGATTTGGAATTATAGTCGCGGCAAACGGGCCTCTGGTCTTCCCAAGTTAGATCTCGATACTTGCCATCCCCCGTCTTCGTCCACCCGAATGCATCGAAGTACCTTCGCACTTCCAGTGACTCGGAGCTGACCGAGCGAAAACCGTGTTCAATCGAGCCCTGAAGTGGAATGGCCGATTCCGGAAGCATCTGGATTACATCATCATCGACTGGATAGGCGATGCGCCCGTCGACCGTCGTTAACCCGGCCGTGACTCTTTCGGAATCAATCGGCAGTGTCAGCGTTGCATGCGAGTCGGCGGCAAAGTGTCCAGCGTCGATTACGGTGCGCAGGCGGCGCACCTCTTCGCCGGTCATCGGCCGGACTTCTTGGTACGTGATCGGGCAACGCAAGATGGATGCGACTTCGTGGAGCATATCCTCCCCTTGCGATCTTGCCCACAGGTATGGCGCACGCGCTATCGTCCGCCCGGATCCCCGCGATCCAAGAACGAGTCCCGCTCAGCGGGACCTGTGCTCGGGTCGGCAATCAGTTCCTGTGCGACGAGCGACCGCACGGCGTCCTGAATGCAGTGCAACGCCCGCTCCAGCGCGGTGCGGAACGCCTTTGCGTCTCTGCGCGGTCCCACGCTGATCAAGACGGCTCCCGCACGGATGCTCCGCAAGCTTCCCAGCACGAACAGGGCGGCCGTCTCCATCTCCGTTGCCAAGACGCCGGCGCGTCGCCACGTTTCCCAGCGGCGGGCCTGTCCTACCGCATCGACCTGCTTCTCGCGCCGTTCGGAGTAGTAAGCGTCTTTGGAGTGGGTAACGCCCACGTGCGTGGAAATGCCGCGCCGCTCGGCCGCCGCCAGCAACTCCGTCAGCAGGACATGATCCGCGACTGCGGGATACCCGGGATCGATGTACGCACACGTCGTGCCTTCGTCACGTACGCTGGCAGTTGAAACGATCAACTCGTGCGGTTTGACGTGTGGCTGCAACGCACCGCAAGTGCCCAGGCGAACGATGCACGTTACGCCCAGTTCGACGAGTTCCTCCACGACAATGGCCGTGGACGGAGCCCCGATGCCCGTGGCAACGAGCAGCACCGGCGATTCACCACAGCGGGCCTCGAAGCACACGAATCCGCGCGTATCCGTGATACGTCGAGGCTCGTCGAAGTACTCAGCCATGATCGGGACTCGGGCCGGATCTCCCGTGATCAGGGCAATGCGAGATTGAGTCGAAGAGATGTCCAGGTGATCGGGCATGGTGAGCTTTCGTGGATTCCACGCTGCCGGCGGTTGCCGGTCGGACCGGACGATTACCAGGCGTAGGCCTCCGGCGCGGGGCCGCCGAAGCCCGGCCAGATCTCGTCCAACTGTTTCGTAGTTGCTGGGGAAAGCTCCAGATCCATCGCGGTCAAGCTATCGCGCAGCTGCTCTCGGGTGCGGGGACCGACCAGGGGGGCCGTCACGCCAGGACGGTTCAACAACCATGCCAAGGCGACCTGCGCTGGTGGTTCTCCTAGCTCTCGGCAAAATTCTTGATATGCATGGTATGGCTCGCGCCTTCGATCGATTTCACTCTGCGCCTCGTCGGACACGCGGCGCACGGAACCAGAACCAGGGGACCGGCCCGCCAGAACACCGCCGGCCAGCGGACTGTAGGCGAAAAAGCCCAGACCCAGAGACTGACAGGCGGGAATCACTTCCAACTCGACATGGCGCTTGATGAGGTTGTAGATACTCTGCTCGGATACAAGACCGAGGAAACTGCGCTGTCGAGCGAATCCATTGGCTGTGGCAATGTGCCAAGCGGCGAGGTTGCAGTCTCCCACATAGATCACTTTTCCCTGCTGGACCAACTGCTCCATGGCCTGCCAGATCTCATCCCAAGTGCTCTCCTGATCGACATGATGTATTTGGTAAAGATCAATGTAATCAGTTTGCAGTCGCCTGAGGCTGTCTTCGCAAGCGCGTCGGATGTGCAGGGCCGAGAGTTTTCCGTCGTTGGGACCGTCGCCCACGGTTCCGTAGACTTTCGTGGCCAACACGACCTCTTCGCGACGCGAGACGTCCTGGGCGAACCACCGCCCCAGTATGTGCTCGGTACTTCTCTGACCCTCCCGATAATTGTAGCTGTTGGCGGTGTCGACGAGGTTGATCCCGGCCTCCACCGCCTCGTTCAGAATCGCGTGGCTTTCCGCCTCGTCGGTGACCCAGCCGAAATTCACGGTGCCGAGGCCCAGAGCGGAGACTTTTGCTCCCAGACATCCCAAATGGTTGTATTTCATGTCAGCTTTGCGTAAGCGGTAGCGGAGCAGGATCAACGTGTTTTCGTGACGCCGCCCTGTTTGGCCGTCACCGAGCCGATCCAGTTCAGTGCAAGGTCACGCTCATACATGACGCCGTAATCATCATCCGAAAAGCCCTCCAAATGCTCCAAGAAGGCCGACGCATCCGGCCGGAGTTCCGCCACCAGCCGGATGCTTTGCATCGCTCCGTAACGAACTCGGCTTTCCTCGTCCGACAAACGGGATAGCAGGAATTCTAGCCCCGGATGCCACCCGGCGCAGACCAACTTCCCCATCGCTACCGTGGCTTCAAACCGGGTGAGGAGATGGGGGTGCGACTCAGCCAGTGCGCACAGCTGTTGCCAGGCAACCTGATCACCGGCGTACGGCGCGAAGCACCCCAACGCCCAACACACCACGTGCAGCAGGTCGACGTCGTCGGTATCCAGCAAACAATTCAGTTCTGAAACCATGTCCGCGGCACCGGGTACATCGGCGATTTCGCCCGCGAAATAAGCTGCGTGACGCTGGCGAATGACATCGCGTGTGCGTAATTCTCCGAGCAACACTCCGACGGCCACCGGTTCCGCCAGGCGCGACCCGGAGCGGCCCAGGGCCAGGGCCACAAAGGGCCGCACGTCGACGGCGTATTCTTCGGCTCGTTCGATCAGTGGCCCCGCCGCGAGATCACCCAATCGCGCCAACGACCAAGCGGTCTCATCCCGGGGATAGAACGAAGGATCCGACAAACCCTCCAAAAGATAGTCCACCGATCGAAGATCGCGAATTTTCCCCAGCGCCTGCGCCATCCTCCAGCGGACGTCGAAGTCCGGATGATCTCTGTAGGTCGTCCCAATTGCGTGTAACGTCTCAACAATCAAAGGCACATGGGTGAGACTACTGAGCGTCAATCCCGCCCTCATCACGGTCGGCCAATCGGCATCCGGTATCTTCAGCGCATGTGCGGCTTCCTCAATTCGTTGTTCGTCCGTCAACGACGACTTCGGCAAATACTCTCGGTCCAACCGCTGAATATGGCCATAGTGATAGGCCAACGCAGCGGGTTCGAATTCCACATGGTATCCGCGCGGCAACAACTGTTTTGACCAAAGATGGTCTTCCAGTTCATAGACGGTTTCCTCGAACGGTTGCCGTTCCCACACCGCGCGGGGGAACATCGAGTTTGCGTTCCAGAAGTCCGAGTCCTCGGTCTCGGTCCGCCCCTGGAGGGTGGAAAAGATGTCCAAATCGCGCTTATCGAGAAACTTCGAATGCAGAGGGTAGAGTTGAGCCCCGTAAACGCCGGCCAATCCGTCATGTCCCATATGCCGAAATAGGGCTGCCAACCACCGCCGGTCTGCCGGGATCACGTGGGCGCTGACGATCGCAATATGTTGGCCCTGAGCGCCGCGGATGGCTCGATTCAGAGCCTTGCCGGGCTGGTAGTCGTCGATCGTCACAACGTGATTCGTGAAGCGGCGGGCAATCTCGCGAGAACGGTCAGTCGAGCAGTTGTCCACCGCGATCAATTCAAATTCGCCCTTCGGAAAGCTCTGTTCCGTAACGGATCGGAGCACAGGTTCCAAGTACTGCTCTTCGTCGTGAAAGCGAACGATAATCGAAACGTCCATCATTCCTCCGCTTGTGCCTGTTTGACCGCATCGATGACAAACGAAATCGTCGCGTCCGGCATATTCGTCCACGTAGGAAGCCACAGGGCCTGCGCGGCGATGCGTCGAGATACTTCGTAGTCGCCGCAGGCACCGTCCGCATAGATCGGCAAGTCTGGTAAGGCGGGCCAGATTGCCCGAGCATCCACGCCTCGCCGACGCAGCCTTTGGAGTAGCCGTTCCCGTTGAGATGAAGTTACGGTGTACAGCCAGCACGCCTCGTCAGCCCACTTGGCCACGGGACGCGGTTGCAGGGCTGGTCGGCAAGGCCCTGGCGATAGGCTTCCGCCACCTGGTTCCGAGCGGCCACGAGTTGCTCCCATCGCTCGACCTGCCCCAATCCAATAGCGGCCGTGACATTCGTCATGCGGAAATTGTGCCCTACCACATCGTGCCAATAGGGCCGTTGAGGCGACATGCCGTGATTTGTAATCAACCGCATGTGGTCCGCCAACTCGTGGTCATTGGTAGCCACGCAACCGCCTTCGCCCGAGCAAACGGCCTTGTTTGCGTGGAAGCTGAACGTCGACATGCGTCCGAAACTGCCAACGGGTTTGTTGCGGTATCGCGCTCCATGAGCCTGCGCCGCGTCCTCAATCAAGGTCACACCTAAACGTGACAGTTTCTCATAGTCGCAAGAGTGTCCCAGCAGGTCGACGGCGATGATCGCTTTCGTACGGTCGTTGATTAGCTGGCGGACGTGGTCGGTATCAAGCGTCCAACTGTCGGGGGCGATGTCGGCGAATACCGGCCTTCCACCAACGTGCTTGACAACCGCTGCAGGCGACACAAAAGTCAGTGCCGGGACAATCACTTCGTCTCCCGGGCCGATATCAAGGGCCAGTAAGGCGAGATGCAGCGCAGTAGTCCCGCTCGAAACTGCTACAACGCGCTCACACTCCACCTTGGCTGCCACAGCGCGTTCGAATTTCTCCACATAAGCCCCCGTCCCGGAAATCCAACCGGTGTTCAAGGCATCTTCTGCGTAGCTGATTTCCTTGTCGGACAGCTGCACTTGGCACAAAGGTACTCTCATCATTCCGTGCCCGATGATTGTTTCCTGTCTACAAAGCGAAATGCTCGCTGCATCTCTGCAATTGCCTCATCAAGACCGATGGTCGCGGCAAAACCGGTCGTCGCAAGACGATCGAACGAGATTTCATAGTTGCGTCGGTCCTCGTCCGTCCCGATGTCAGCAACTTCCCAATGAAAAGAAGCCACCTGTTTCTGGATGCGTTTCGCAACCTCCAACTTGGTCACGTTGAGTCGCTGATCCCCACAATTGAAAATCTTGTCACGCATCGCTGTGTAACGATCCAGAGCGTGACGGAACGCCAGCGCCATGTCGTACACGTGAAGGAATGTGCGGCTGAAGTCTGCTTCGTAAATCACCACTTGACCATGCCGCACCGCTTGATAGCAGAAATCGTTGACCAGCAGATCCAGCCGGAGACGTGGCGAAAGTCCGCACGCAGTGGCGAAACGATAGATCATCGTGTTGGGTGCCTCGGCCAACAGTTGTTCGGCGCGCGTCTTGCTGCGGCCGTATTCACTCAGGGGCCGCAGAGGTGTCTCTTCCGTGCAGAACCCCTCGGGAACGTGTCCGTAGTTGCTTGCCGTACTGGCGAACAGAACTGGCTGTTGCACGCTACGTGCCCTGATGAGGGCTTGTGTCCCGTTCACATTGACGTCCCACGCATCGTTGCCAGCGCGTTTGCAGGCAGGATAGCCAACAATCGCGGCCAAATGAATGATCGTGTCCACGTCACGCAGGTTGGACCGCAATTGTACTTCGTCGCGCACGTCGCCAACGACAAGATCGTAGTCCGGATAGCGGAAAAGCGGTAACACCGGTTCGACGCCGAAGTTGAGGCTGTCGTAACAGCGTACGGCGAAACTTTCCTTCAGAAGCACTTGGCTCAAAACCGTGCCGACGTAGCCCGCACCACCCGTGATGAGAATCCTGGCCTTCATTGCGCCTCGCTCCGTGCAGGAGAACTTCCCGCTGCAGTTACAGAATGTCGTGTCTTTTCCAACTCGTTCACAGCGCGGATGACGGCCTCGGCCAGGCGGTTCCAAGAATACTGTCGAGCGTTGCGGAAACCGGCTTCGATTAGCCGCGACCGCATATCAGAGTCTTCTTTCAACGCCAGAATTGAGTCCGCGAGCGAGTCGACCGAGATCAGATATTTGCGTTGCCCGGCCTTCCAGTAGCCCACATCCGCCGGCTCGATCAACAAGCCCCCATCACCCGTGGCTTCGGACATGATACCGCGATCATCTACACCGACAAACGGGATGCCGCATGACTGCGCTTCAATGATTGCCAACTCGATGTCACCGCAGTGAGCCGGGTTAACGATGACGTCACAACAATTCATCCGCTCGACGTAGCCGTAGCTGTCAGGCAGCGTGAAGTCGCCTTCGCCGTTTCCGTAATTGGGCTCTTCCGGTTTTAGGTGCAAACTGCTGAAAACGGGGCGAGCCAGGGTGGCACGTCCCTGAGCGCAGCGAAGGGCGTGGTATACGCAGAACACGCCCATCACTACGTTCTGGGCGTGCCACACGATGAATAATCCGGGC
>JAUWHT010000422.1 GCA_030605745.1 Pirellulales bacterium
CTACCCAGTCAAGATTGCAAATTGCAAATTGACCATTGCAAATTGCAAAATCACATCTTCCACCTGCCAATTTTCAATTCTCAATTGGCAATTTTCAATTTGCAATCTCCTGGTCTTCTCAGTGCCCTCGTGAACGGTTACGCTATGTCTTTCTCCGCGGCGTAGTCGCAGCACTCGGCGACGACCTTACAGTATCGGTCGTAGAGCTTCGCCGAGCCGAGGCTTGTCATCTGAACCGCCCATACTCCGGCGATCTGGCAGTTGTCGATCATCTTTCGCAGGTCGTCGATTCCCGCCTGTAGCGATTTCCACGCGGCTATCTGGCCGCCGTACGCGATGGGTATTTGCAGCCCTCGTTTTTCGGCCTCTTCGCCCACCTGGCGCGCCCACTCGGGCGTGGCTGCCGAGGCGATGACACGCCCCGTTTCGGTCTTCGCGCCGGTCAGGCCGATGTACTTGAAACCGGCCTCTGCAATCGCGTCGAACGCCACGCGATAGTCGTGCTTGGCCCAGGGCCGCGTGTAGCAGCCGATCATCCAGCCGCCGCGATCAAACGGCGACGCTGCATTCTCCGAGCGTGCGGCGATATGTGGAACACCAATGCACGTTCCTCCGACGGCAAGCATCCGGCCGAGAAACGCTCGTCGTGTCGGGCAATTCGTTGTGGTCATTATTAGGGGCGAGGGGTTAGGGGCGAGGGGTTAGGGATTGGGGATTAGGGATTGGAACTTGACTCTAATCCCCAATCCCTAATCCCTTTTAGCCTCTTTGGTTGCGGCCGCAGGCCACGTTATGGACGAGAGATTAGTGTAATGGCTAGGGAAATGAACCGCAACCCCCTCCTTCTCGCCCCAGTTTGTTTGTCTCCCCAAATCGTTAAGGTCGGCCCTGCCCGCATCTTGCCGAAAGTTCGCACAGGGTAACGCACCCCTGCGGTCGATAAGTGGAAAGAGGAATTGTGGACGCCATGTCGAAATTCTGGTTTCCCGCTGTGTTGGGATTGGTCCTAGCGGCGGCGTCGGCCGCAGTTCCGCCGGTCGAGGCCCAGTCAGTCACTGTGTTGGCGCCCAGCCGGGTGATCGAGTTGGCCGGGCGCAAGGCGGGGGAGGAAGTGCCGGTCGTTTCCAGCGTGGCGCTCGACCGGAATGGAAAGCTGTTGGCGGTGGCCGGGGATGACCACCTGGTGCGGGTCTTCAGGACCTCCGATGGGCTGCTTTTGTACCGGCTTTCGGCCCACGAGGATTGGGTCCGCGCGACCGCGTTCCGCCCCGACGGGTGGGTCTTGGCCACGGCCGGGGATGATCGCCTGATCAAGCTCTGGAAGGTGTCGGCCGAGCAACTGCCCCGCAATCTGTCTAACCACAGGTGGCCCATCTACACGCTGGGCTATAGTCCCGACGGCCGGATGTTGGCTGCCGCGGGGTTCGAGGACAAGGTTTGGATACACCAGGGCGAAGACGGGCAGCAGGTGCGGGTGTTGGACGGCCCGGGCAGCGACATTCGGGCGTTGGTCTTCTCGCCCGACGGCACCCGGCTGGCCGCGGCCGGACGCCAGGGGCGAATCCGTATATGGGACGCCTCGACCGGTCGGGTGGTTTACGAACTGGCAGGATCGGGCCGCCGTATCTGCGCGTTGGCCTATTCGCCTAACGGCAAGCTGCTGGCTTCAGGCGGCCAGCAGCGGTCGATTCGCCTATGGAACATGGCCACCGGCGAGCCGGCCGCCGATTTGCCCGAGCGGCCCGGCAAGGTGCTGGCGATCAGCTTTTGCGGCGCGAACCGCCTGGCCGCCGGCGGAAGCAATAACCTGATCCGCTTGTGGAACCTCGTGACCCAACAGGAGCAATACCGGCTGGTCGGGCATACCGGCTCGGTGACCACGCTGGCCTTCGATCCCGGTTCCGCCGTACTGGTTTCCGGCGGCTTCGACACGACGGTGCGAATTTGGCAGCTCAACTCCCAGGACATAGTCATTGCAAATTGAAAATTGCTGACTCTAACCTTTTCTATGTGTGGACAATTGAACAGCAAACCGGGCTCGCCTTGAACACCGACATTCGCCATCCTTCCTCTGTTATCACGGAGGAGGGACGAGAATGGACGCTCAACGACGAACCCG
>JAUWHT010000372.1 GCA_030605745.1 Pirellulales bacterium
C
This sequence comes from Pirellulales bacterium, assembly GCA_030605745.1. Lineage (GTDB taxonomy): Bacteria > Planctomycetota > Planctomycetia > Pirellulales > Thermoguttaceae > JAUWHT01. The sequence goes on from JAUWHT010000372.1 coordinate 2, forward strand.
ACCATTGGGCTGGTTGCTCCGATCTTTCCTTGCCATCGCCAGCCTCCTCGCACTGCTGCTAGCACATTTAGGCGCAACAGGGGAGGCAATAGCATAACAACCCCGCTATTTCTTGCCAACATCATGAGGCACTACCCAAATTTCGGTTCTTCCGTTTCTGGGTGCAAGGTCAGGGCTATTGTAGCTTTTGGGAGAATCGGAGAGTTCTATACGAGAAAACAAAATGCGCCAGGCACACGTTCTGAATGTGGGAGTGATTGGCGGAGGCTTTATCGGGACTCTGCACGCGCGGGTGTTGTATGAGATATCCATGTCCCGTTTGGTCGCAATCGCGGACATTGATGAAACGGTCGTAAAAAAAGCCGCCGAACAGTTCGGCTGCGACTCTTACGCCAAGTATGAGGAACTTCTGCAGCGCGATGACATCGATGCCGTATACATCTGCCTGCCGGATCGGCATCATGTCGAACCGGCGGTGGCGGCTGCGAGGGCAGGCAAGCACATTTTCATGGAAAAGCCTATTGCCAGAACGGTAAGAGAGGCGGAAGAGATCAAATCACAAGCGGAAAAGAACAATGTGCGGCTGATGGTCGGGCACCTACTGAGGTTCGACCCCAGGTATGCGCAGCTTTATCAACGGATCAACCGTGGCGAGCTTGGAGAGATCATTCACATGCGTGTGAAACGCCAAAACCCCAAGTTCATCCATGGACGACTCAAGGGACGTACCTCGATGCTTTACTATGTCGGCATCCACGACATAGACGTCATGCTGTGGTGTGCCCGGGAGAAGGTAACCGAGGTATATGCCAAAAAGGTCTCCAAAGTGCATGATGAGGACTGTGTGTTTGCACTATGCACTTTTGGAAGCGGCGCCGTGGCAACCCTGGAATTCAGTTGGTCGTTGCCGGAAAGATTTCCAACCGGTATTTGGAGCGAAATGGAGGTTGTCGGCACGCAGGGTGCGGCTTGGATAGACAATTGCGAGCAGGGGCTCAAGGTTTGCACGAACGGGCTGAGCTTCCCAGATTGCTATTTGTGGCCGGAGTACAACGGTCAACGAATGGGCGATTTGCGCAACGAGTCCATGCACTTCTGTGATGCGGTGCTTCATGAGAAGGAATTCCTCATGCCCACCGACGATGCCATCACCGCTGTTTCGTTCATCGAGGCATGTTTTGAGTCAATGGATAAAGGGAAGCCAGTTTCCTTGTAGGTAGTTGGCTGCTGAAGTCCTGAAAATCCGCGAACGGTTACAAAGGAGGAGGATTCTAATGTTGATTCGAAAGGTAGTGGCTTTCATTGCAGCGTTTTCGGCAATGGCTTCGATTGGGCAGTGCGGAGGCAACGAGAAAACTGCACGGGCGAAGAAGATCGTGCTCCAGAATGAGTACGTAACGTACATCATTGGTGCCGATGGCAAGAATCTGAGCTTTCTCGACAAGCGCTCAGGCAAGGAATACTGTGCCCAGAAGGGGCAGCGGGCCTTTGTGACGCTGAAAAAAGGTGATACGTGGTACGAGCCGACCACCTGCACCTTTTCGGGCGGTAAGATCACGGTCCAGTTCGAAAAGGCCGACATCACGGCCGTGCTGAAGGCCGCGTGCAAAAAGCACTACTTTGTCTTCGAAGTCGAGTCGGTCAGCGGTCCGGAGGTTGACGAGATAGTGCTATCGAACCTTGCGGTAACGTCGTGCAAGTATGTGAGCGAGATGTCGGGCGTGGCTACGGACGATGATTTCGCGGCCTGCGTGCGCGCGTTGAATCTTCAAGTAAACGGCAATGTGGGTGGAAGGCCGGCGGTGCTCTCCTCGAGCTGTTATCGCAAGTATGGGCTGGTCGGTGCAAAGGTTGCGCTGGTGGGCTGTCCCACCGCGGAAATCCGAACGGTGCTCAAGGAGGTGATTCGCAATGAGGGCCTGCCTTATTCCCCGCTCGGTGGGCCGTGGGCCTTGGACGCCGAGGAGAACCGAGGCTCCTACATGTTTGCCTCTCCGACGGAAGGCAACGTTGATGCCTGGATCGCGCTGGCCAAGAAAGCCGGCCTCACCCACTTGCTGTGCGGCGGTTGGATCTCCTCGGCCGGACACTACGAGCCACCAAAGAGGTATCCCCGAGGTCTCGACAGTGTGAAGGCTATTGTGGATAAGATCCATGCCGCCGGCCTGAAGGCCGGGCTGCACACCGCCACCGGCCTCATTGCTCCGCGCGATTCCTGGGTGACGCCGGTGCCCGACAAACGCCTGGCCACGGACGCCACGTTCACACTGGCGGCGTCCGTTGACGAAAGGGAAACGAAGGTGTTGACCGTCGAGCAACCGGAAGAGTTCGACACGGTCTGGCATCACTCGGGACACGGGAACGTGATTCGAATAGGTGATGAGCTTATCCAGTACTCGGGCCTTTCGCGAAATGCCCCGTACGGCTTCACCGACTGCACACGCGGTGCTTTCGGCACCAGGGCTGCTCCACACAAGAAGGAAACGCCCGTCCGACATATGTTTGTGCGATACACGAAATTCATGCCCGACGAAAACTCAAGCCTGGTCGATGACATCGCCGAGGCGATCGCTGGTGTTTACAATACCTGCGGGTTCGACATGATCTACATGGACGGCGTGGATCCGGGCGCCACACCGGGTGGTTGGCACGGCGCGGCCAAGATACAGACGGCGATCTTCAAAAGACTCAAGGGGCGCGTCCTGGTCGAGGCAAGTTGCTGGAACTACCATTCATGGCCCTTCCACTCCCGCATCGGTGCGTGGGATTCAGGGTTTTGGGGAGTGAAACGGTTCGTCGACATCCACTGTCGTCCGTCGGAACCCGACATCGACGGACGGACCACGGAACGACACCGCCAGAGCACCCTGCTGCCGACGCAGTTGGGCTGGTGGTTCATCTACGGTCCGAACCGCAACCACCGCAACAACCGTGCCCAACTGCCCGACGAGATCGAGTACCTCTGTTGCAAAGCCCTTGCCCACGATGCGGCCCTGTCCTTCGGGGGCCTTCGGCCCGGCGGTGTGCCACCGAACGCTCGGCAGGACGAATTCCTCAAGATCGTCGGCCGGTACGAGCGACTTCGCCTGGCTGACTATTTTCCCGAATCGGTAAAGGAAAAGTTGAGGAAGGAAAAGCAGGATTTCCGGTTGGTCCAGGCGCTCGACGGGGCCTGGCAGTTCGTTCCGACCGACTACGTCGTACACAAGGTGACCGGACTGACTGACGGCACCGCCAGATGGACCGTCAAGAACCGGTTTGCCGCGCAGCCGGTCAAACTAAGGCTGGCGGCTCTTTACTCCGTGGAGCCGTACGATGGTGCGGAGTCTCTCACTTTAACGGACTTCGGCAAGGAGGATGAATTCACGGCCGCAGCGGCGGCTCCAGGCATTACACATGCATTGAGTTCTTCCAAGAGGCAAGTCAAGGTTGGGGCGCTTAGCGGCCGCTATTCGGCAAAGAACACGGGAACATCACGGCGAGGCGCATGGGCCAAGGTCAGCAGGGTCTTCGCGCCCCCGGTGGACATCGACAAATACGACGCGCTGGGAGTCTGGATACACGGTGATGGGAAGGGCGAGCTGCTCAACTTCCAGTTGACTAATCCTCACCACTACTACCCGGTATTGGATGAGCACTACGTGAAGGTTGACTTCCAGGGCTGGCGGTACTTCGAGTTGCTTCTGCGCGAGCGCGATGCCGAGCAATACAGTGATTACATATGGCCCGATCTGGGCAATTACGGGAACTACATCAACTACGCCGTGTATCGTCAGAGGCTGCAGCGCAAGCATATCAACGCACTGAACACCTGTATTTCAACAATCTGCCCCCGCAGGACAGCGTCACCTGTTACCTCAGCTCGATCAAAGCGTTACGAACAAAGAAGGTGAAGCTTCGTAACCCGAGCGTCGAGATAGCCGGCCGGCGCATCGTGTTTCCCGTGACGCTGGAAAGCGGCTCGTACCTTGAGTTCACGTTGGCCTCCGATTGCAAGCTCTATGGTGAACGAGGCGAACTTATTCAGAAGGTTCAACCCGAGGGCGAAGTCCCCGTTTTGGGTGCCGGCGAGAACGAAGTGAAGTTCGCATGTGGAGGCCCTGAGGGCTTCAGAGCCCGAGCAGAAGTAACGGTGATAAGCTGCGATGGAGGGGATTGAAGCAGACTGGATAGTCCGAAGGACGAAACAATGCTGGAGGGATTGCTGAGATTGCTCGATGGAGAACCATCCGACGAGATCGTCTGGACCGCGGGCATCACGTACTGGATCACCGGCCAGCAGCAGGCCGGAACTGCCAAGGCCGAGTGGGACACGGAAGAGGGCTGCTTGCAGCTTCACAAGGAATTGGGCATCCTGCCATACTACTACTATGAGAAGTTCTACGTAGCTGAACCGCAGTACGACGGTCCAATTGAAGTGACCGAAGAGAGGGAAGCAGACAAGAACATTCGTCGCTTTAGAACGCCCGCGGGGGAATTGACCGAGGAGAAGGTCTACTCGCCGGTGAGTTGCTCCCTGGGTATCACGAAGCATTTCGTGGAATCCGAGGGCGACCTGGATATTCTCCTATACCTCCTGGAACACCGCCACTTGGAACCCACGAACATCGAGGATTACCCGCAACGGATGGAAGTGTGGAAGGCGTACGACGGCTTGCCGAGCATCGGGCTGCCGCGGTCTCCGCTTACTTCGCTGCTGGTCGAGTGGGCAGGCGTAGTGAACGGAATTTATCTGATCATGGATTGTCCGAAAAAAGTCGCAAAGGTCCTTCGGCTGATGGAAGAGCAGGAAGGGCCGGTCATCGAGGCCATCTGCGAACTGGCGCCGCCACTGGTCCACTTCCCCGATAACCTGTCGAGCGACAACGTCACGAGCTTCTACGACGACTACATGGCCGGCACCCACCAGCGCCGCCTCGAGCGATTGCACGCCGCAGGGGTCAAGTGTGCGGTCCACCTGGACGGTACGGTAAGAGGGTTGCTGCCGAAGCTGGTCCGTTCGGGGTTCGACTCGATTGAGGCGTTAACACCGAAGCCAGCCGGCGATCTGGAGATAGAGGATATCCAGGACCTGGCCGACAGCGACACGCTGATTCTTTGGGGAGGTGTTCCCGGCATCATGTTTGCGCCCCCTTATACGTGGGACCAGATGAAAGCCCACGTCCAGCGGCTGATTGAGTGTTGGGGGGACCGGCCTTTCATCATGGGCGTGGCTGATCAGGTGCCGCCGGATGGCGACATCGAATTCTGCCGTAAGATCAGCGAACTCATCTGCCAGTGAAATTGAACAGGTAAGGAGAAACGTTTCATGTCGATGTCGGCAATAGCAGGAAGAACACCGGTACGAAGGCCCTACTTTCCCACGTGGCCGATTTGGAATCAGCGCGAAATAGATGCGGTAACATCGGTAATCAAGAGCGGTTGTTGGGGGCTTGGCAGTGGAAACATGGTAAGGCTTTTCCAGGAGGAATTTGCCCGTTTCAACGGTTCCGATCATGCCATCGCGGTTACCAACGGTTCCAACGCCATAGAGGTGGCCCTGACGGCCCTGGATATCGGGCCTGGTGATGAGGTTATTGTTCCTGATTACACGTTCATCAGCACTGCGTCTGAGGTCCTGCGTGTCGGCGCCGTGCCGATTTTGGCCGATGTGGATGAATCAACCTTTTGTATCGACCCGCAAGAGGTCGACCGTGCGATAAATGAACGTACAAAGGGGATGATACCTGTCCATTTTGCAGGACATCCAGCCGATATGGACTCGTTGGCGGATACTGTTTCGCGCAGCGGGCTGCGTTGGGTGGAAGACGCTTCCCATGCGCACGGTGCAGAATGGAAAAAGAAAAAGGTCGGCAATTTCGCGGACCTGGCCACGTTCAGCATGCAAGCAAGCAAAACAATGACCGCAGGAGAAGGCGGGATCATTGTGACCAACGACAAAGACCTTGCGGAAGAGTGCATGTCAATCGTGAACTGTGGCAGACGGAAAGGCCGGGGCAACTATGAACACTTCCGCCTGGCGTCGAACTTCCGCATGACGGAACTGCAAGCTGCCGTGCTGCGTGTTCAGTTGCAAAGACTGCCCGACCAGTTGGCGGCGCGCAACGAGAACGCCCGATATCTGGAAGCGGAACTCGGGAGGATTCCAGGCATTACAACGGCCCGTCGCGATCAGCGCGTCGATATGCAGGGCCTTTATGTTTACCCGTTCCTTTATGACAGCGACTATTTCGAGGGCCTGTCCAGGGAATCGTTTTCCCGTGCCTTGGTTGCTGAAGGAATACCTATCGAGCTGTCGTATCCTGCCCTGCACGAGATAGAGGTAATCAAGAAGCGACAGTTTCTGCCCACAGGACGCCGACACGGAGACGAGGCACCATGTGGCCAATACCACAAACAGCGCACGGCGGAATCTTTTCCCGTATCCAGCCGGCTCTCTCGGCAGATGCTTTGGATATCGAACGGCATGCTCCTGGGCGACAGGTGCGATATGGACAGAATAATGGAGGCAATCGAGAAGATACGGCGGCATGCCGGCGAATTGGCAACCGCAGAAAGGGAAGATGAATAATGCGGATCGCTCTGGGCAGTGTAATGCACGAATCCAATACCTTCTCGCCGCTGAAGACTTCACTGGACGACTTCCGGCAGCAACAGCCTTGGATATACTGCTTGATGTGTGCGCTTTTGTTTGATGAGGACGTCATCCGACATCACAGGGCACGGAGAACGGAACTGGGTGGGATGCTCGAGGCGGCCGAGATCCTGAACATGCAGCCTGTCGGCACGATCTCCGCCACGGCCGTTCCCTCCGGGCCGATTACGGCAGAGGCATTTTCCTTTTTCGAGGAAAACTTAACCGGAAGGATAAAGCAGCAAGGGCCGCTCGACGGTGTTCTGCTGGCACTTCACGGCGCCGCGGTTGCAGAGACGGTTGACGACGTGGAGGGCCGTCTGCTTGAGAGAATCCGCGATATCGTTGGCGCCGACGTACCGATTGGCATAACGCTGGACCATCATGCGAATGTTACCAGAAAAATGGTGGAAAATGCCGATTTCATGATCGGTTACCGTACACATCCACATGTTGACCAACATGATATTGGCAAGAAGGCCGCCGAGATACTGGCGCTTCTTATCAGAAGCAATGTGAAGCCGGTCACGGTAATGAAGAAACTTCCTATGCTTTTACCAGGCGAAAGCTCGCCGGTTCCCAGGCAGCGCCTCGTGGAAAAACTGAAGGAAATTGAAGCAGACCCCGAGGTCCTAACTGCATCGTTTTTTATTGGTTTTCCGTTTGCCGATATCGACGAGGTTGGGCCATGCAGCCTGGTCGTAGCCAAGCACGATGAATCTCTCGCGGCATCGCCGGCCGACGAGCTTGCCCGGCTGATGTGGGATATGCGCGACCAGTTTTCCCTTCCGACGGTGTCTGTCGAGCAGGCCATTCAAGAACTCCCCGACACATGGGATGCCCCGGAGATATTCGTTGACATGGGAGATTGCTCATATGCAGGCGCTGCGGGCGACGTGCCGTTTTTCCTCGACGCTTTGCTCCGACATGAAGTCAAGGACGCGGTGATTGCCGCCGTGCTGGATAAGGATGCGGTTGACAGGTGTATCCAGGCAGGAGTCGGGGCAAGGTTGACTTTGGAGATCGGCGGTAAACTGGACAGAATCAACGGTACGCCTGTGCGCGCCGACGGCACCGTCCAATTTATCTCGGACGGCAAATACCGCGGCAGGGATTTTTACTTGTCAGAGGTTGACGTGGACATCGGCCCCGCGGTCGTCTTCAACACCCAAGGTATAGACGTCATCCTGGTTACGCGACGCATTACCACTTACGATCCTGCTCTGCTGCGAAGCATGAACATAGAACCGAGCAGCAAAAGGGTCATCGTGTTGAAAGGTGGTTTGCTTAATCAAGTCACCTACGGCAAAATCGCCGGCAGGATCAGACCGTTCAACAGCCCGGGGTTTGCCAACTGGGACTTTTCCAAAAAGACTTACAAGAAAATACCGCGTCCTGTTTATCCGCTTGACCAGGAAGGTATACGTTCTTGACTACCTTGGACCTTATCGTTCTCGCCGTTTATTTCATGGTGCTGATCGGCATCGGCCTGGCGTCGATGAGGATCAAAAGGCAGGAAGATTTCTTGCTGGGTGGGCGCAGTTTCGGAGTAATCCTCCAAACGTTTGCCGCCTTTGGCGCCGGGACCGGCTCGCAGGATATAGTAACGACGTCTCGGACCACCTATGACAACGGCCTGAGCGGCATGTGGTCCATCTTCCAACTCGTGTTTGTCACGCCGTTCTACTGGTTCTATGGCATCTGGTTCCGTCGGATGCGGCACCTGACCTTGGGTGACTGGTTCGTCGAGCGATTCCAGAGCAAGGCGATGGGAGTTGCTTATACGGCATATGCGATCGCTTACATGCTAACTTTGCTGGGGCTGAACTTCTTGGCGGTCGGCAAGGTCGTTGGGTTGCTCGGCGGTGTCGAGGAAATCAACTTACCCTGGTTTGGCATTACCGTGCCAGCCGAGTACGTGGTGACACCGACAATTGGCCTGGTGGTGACGGTCTACGCGGTGTTGGGCGGGCTGCGAGCGGCTTACTGGACCGACCTCCTTCAAGGGGTTTGCATTATGGTGTTGTCGGTGATCTTGATCCCCGCCGGACTGAACGCCTTGGCGCACGAGTTTGGCGATCCGGAAGCCGCGGGCGTAATGGAAGGATTCCGAGTGTTGCACCAGCAACTGCCGGCCGAGTCCTTCGAAATCTTCGGCAGCAGCAGGACCAGCCTGTTCACTCTGCCATACGTAGTGGCCATTACACTGATGGGTTTACTCGGGGTCGCCGTGCAGCCGTTTCTGATTTCCATCGGCGGAGGCTCGGCCAAGAGCGAAAACGCGGCACGCATAGGACTGATGGCCGGCACGTTCATGAAACGCTTATGCACAATCGGCTGGGCCATGACGACGTTGATCGTTGTGGCCATGACAATAGACGATGCGACGACACTCACTGCGGATCCGGACGGGGCATGGGGTGTCGCCACCCAGGAAATCCTCGGGCCGTTTCACTTGGGATTGGTTGGGTTGATGGCGGCCTGCCTGATGGCGGCGCTAATGTCGTCGGCCGACTGCTATATGCTGGCGATTTCCGGTCTGGTGGTTCGCAATGTTTACGCAGCGTACATAAATCCCGACGCGAGTGAAAAAACGTATGTACTGGCAAGCCGGCTGGCGGGCATAGCGCTGATGACCGCGGCGGTAATTGTTGCACTGTGGAAAGACGACCTGTTTGAGCAAGTGAAAATGTGCTGGGAACTGCCGATCATTTTCATCGCGCCGTTTTGGGTTGGAATGTTCTGGCGCTGGACCACGAAACGGGCGGCCTGGCTGACGATCCTGTTCTCCACATTGGCGTTCTTCATAATCCCTTCCGTGCTGCCGATGGTCATGCCATCACTTGCGGAAAACCCCCGTTACACGGCGACCGGCGAGTTCGTTACCACGATCACGTTGCGGCCGGCGTCACCTGCCGACGTCGCCCGACGCGAGGGGGCCATTCGCTTGTGGCGGCAAAATGTTGGCGACTGGGTCAAGAAGGTCGGGCCGCAAACCGAACGGACGCTGGCCGAGAAGTTTGGTCCGTGTCCCGAAAAACTCGAACTCGGCAAGGTGTTTCCCGATAAATTCACCACAGGCGGCACACCTGTTTACTGGAAAGACGGCATCAGTGTGATAAACGAGGGAGACATAGCCGAACCACTGAGCAAAAAACATCGTGTGGAAGTCGGACGTAGCAAGAAAGACAATACGGTGACGATCCGCGAACGGATCAATCCAGAGTACCACTTGTGCGGTGAGGGCGGCTTTAACCTGACACTGCTGCTCTACAATGCTGTAGGCATAGACTTGACAAACCTGTCCAAAGCCACGCTGGAGACGATGCGGTACGCAATGCGGTTGATCCTGCCGTTTGTCGTACTGATTTTACTGAGCCTGATCACGCCGCGCGACGATAAGCAAGCATTGGATCGTTTCTACGTGAAAATGAAAACGCCCGTCAAACCGGACCCGGAAGCCGACAAGGCGGAATTAGAGGCTTCGTACGGCAACCCTTCGCGCCACGATAATAAACGGCTGTTTCCATTCCTCGGACTGGAGATACAAAAGTTCAGTTTTGTGGATATTGCCGGTTTCGTCGTCGGGTTCGCTATTTGCTTCTCGATTATCGGGATTGCCGTTTTGTTGGCGACACTGGGGAGTTGAAGATGGGTAAAGAACTAACCATGTTGAACAATGGCTGCCAGGTTGTCGGCATCGGCATCGGAACCATTGACTACATCATGATCGTACCGTCGTTCCCGGCCGAAGACACAAAGAACTACGCAGTCCGGTTCATCCGGCAGGCGGGGGGAGCTGTGTCTACCGCGCTGATTACGTTGGCGAAACTTGGGGTCCGGGTAGGCTACATTGGCAAGATCGGTGACGATGAAGGCGGACGGTTCATCCGGGACGATTTTCGGCGATTCGGGGTCGTTGTCGAGAACGTGATTCTCCAGCAGAATGCCGCATCCTTAGTTGCGTTTGTCCTGGTGAACGAAAAGAACGGCAAACGCACCATCGTCGCCGACCGCGGCACGGTCTCCACGCCACGGCTGGCGGAATTCGACCCGCAGATGATCGAAACGGCAAAGTTTCTACATCTCGACGGCGGCTATCCGGAGTTGGCCCTGGAAGCCGTATCGGTCGCCAAAAAAGCCGGCGTAAAGGTCTCGTTGGATGCGGGCAACGTCTACGCCGGCATGGAGAAACTTGTGGATGCGACAGACATCTTGATTACCTCCGCAAACTTCCCGGTGGACTTTCTGGGCGAAGCAGACCTGGAAAAAGCCGGTCGGGAGTTTCTGAAAATTGGCGCGGAACTGGTCGTCATCACGCAAGGTGAGCAAGGGTGTCTCGTTTTTTCGGACGGCGACACGTTTCATCAACCCGCGTTCCGTGTGGATGTTGTCGATACAACAGGCGCCGGTGACGCATTCCACGGAGCGTTTCTTTACGGCCTGTTGCAAAAATGGAGCGTGCGGCGGGCGGCAGAGTTTTCCTGCGCCGTGGCGGCGATCAACTGCACCGGCCTGGGCGGGCGCAGCGGCCTGCCCGTACTTCAAGAGGTGGAGGATTTCATGGTGAACCATCGATGACCATAAAGCCGCGACCGGTGGTCGCGAATGCACGAAACAATGGGTAATTTGGGGCGCGACCATCGGTCGCGGCTTTATATGCGAACAGTTACCAAAGGAGATGAGTAAAAATGAAGACCTGCAAACTGGTACCAGAGGAACATGGACACGTTGTGTCAATCGAAGGCATGACGGGGCGTTGGAAACGGCTGATCACGACGGATGACACGGATGGTGTTATGGCCAGCGGCGTTGGATATCTCAACCAGGGAGAGGGACGAGGCTGGCACACGCATCCGGAAGGCGAAGAGGAAGTATTGCACATCTTCCAAGGAACCGCCCTGGTGGAATGGAAAGATAGAGATGGAACCGTCCAACGGGCCGAGGCCAAGACGGGCACCGCGATCTACACGCCCGGAGGCGTTGAAAACAATATCAGCAACCCCTATCCGGAAATGGTGCATTGTGCTTTTTGCATCCGTATGAGGCCTTGATTAGTTTAGCCGGCGTGCTTGCACGCCGCGTGAAGTAAGCAAAACAGTAACCGTTCACGCAACCGCTTGATGGGCCTTCGGCCGTGCCGAAGTGTTACCCATGAGCGATCATTCTTAGTATCGCATAAATCCGAGACAGGGTCAAGTACCCGAATCTCGATCGGTCTGGATTTCCTGGTTGGTGGGC
>JAUWHT010000334.1 GCA_030605745.1 Pirellulales bacterium
CCCGAGACCCAGAAGAAACTACAGAAGTTGCGAATCTGCCAGAGCAATTCGTCGTATTCCGGCGGCTTCTTGCCCAGGATCCCGCAGGGCTGCATCCGATAAGCCCGGATGAGTTGGATATCGCCCAACACCCCATCGCGGATTCGCTTGATGAGTTCATGGCGGTTCATGCTGTGGCGCCATTGCAGGCCGGCGGCGATTTTGAGGTTCTTCTTCTCGGCCTCTTCTCCGACCCTAATAAGTCGCCGCAAGCCTGGTGGGTCGGGTGCAAACGATTTCTCCATGAAGGCGTTCACGCCCTTTTTCACGGCGTATTCCAGTTGGGTCGGGCGGAAGCCTGCAAAGTTGGTCAGCATTGCGACGTCGCCCGGGCCGAGGCAATCGATGGCCTTCTTGTAGGCGTCGAACCCGATGAACTGCCGGTCCTTCGGGACGTCGATCCGATCGCCGAACATTTTGCTCAGGGCCTTGTGCGATGCGCTGAGCCGGCGCTGGACGATGTCAGCCATGGCGACCAACTTGACCGGCCCGTTGGCCGAGTTCATCGCGTTGCCGACCGCACCGCTCCCACGGTTGCCGGAACCGATCAGGGCCAGCCGGATCGTGTTGTTCTCGGCGGCATGCACCCGCGGAATGGCCACCCCCGCCAGCGCGGAACCCGCGGCCACCTTCCCGCTCCACCCCAAAAACTCCCGACGCGAGGACTTCTGAGTCTCCGCATGTGACGACTGGAATTCTTTGTTCATGACTCTCTCCCTTGCTTGCGAACGTGGATTTCCCATTTGCGTCTGCCTGGAACTGCTCCAAGCCAGCAATACCATTACTTTTACTTTTACCCTCACGGATGATGTCTGTCAATAGTCGGACCAAGGCCCTTGACAGGCCTGGTTGCCCTGCTCAGAATTGAAACAATGGGTTCGGGGTAATCATCTTGGGAGGGTCCCGAGAACCCTGAGACAATCCTGAATTGACTGGTTATGCGTTTAGCGGCCAAAGCCGGATAGCATTGGCGAACTGCTCTACCAGGTCCGGGGGGTCGCACGATGAGTTCCAGCAAACTGAACATCCTGCACATTGACAGCCGGCGGGACGATATCCGGGCGGCGATGGTTGAGCTGCGCCGGCGGCTCAGCCCGCGGGGGAATGTTGTCACCGAGGCGGGCCGGCGGCTTACCGTCGAGGTGTTCGGCGAGCCGCTCTCGCCGGCGCAGGTCGTCGAGCGGATCTGCCGCGACGTGCAAGAGAAGGGGCTGGCCGCGGTGCTCGATTATTCGGCGCGGATCGACAAGGTGGACCTCACGGCCGATACCATCCGCGTGCCCCAGGAGGAGTTGGATCAGGCCCACGACCAGGCCGATCCCAAGTTGCTTGAGTCGGTCCGCCGGGTCCGTAAGCATATCCGCAACTTCCAGCAGGCCGTCCTGCACCATGACGTGCGGCTGGAGCGGCCCGACGGGTACCTGGTTCATCGGTACCGGCCGCTGGACCGGGTGGGGATTTGTGTGCCGGGCGGGGTGGCCGCCTATCCGTCGACTGTGCTGATGACCGCCGTGCCGGCCCAAGTGGCCGGGGTCGAGCAATTAGCCGTGGTTGTGCCGCCCACCAAATTCGGCGCCTTCAACCCCGACCTGCTGGCTACCTGCCGCGAGTTGGGTATCACCGAGGTTTATCGGCTCGGCGGGGCCCAGGCCGTGGCCGCGCTGGCCTATGGCGTGGAGGGGATTCCGCGGGTGGACAAGATCGTCGGGCCGGGGAACCTGTTTGTGGCCTTAGCGAAGAAGCATGTCTATGGCGAGGTGGACATCGATTCGATTGCCGGACCTAGTGAAGTGGTGGTGATCGTCGACGGGTCAACCCGGCCGGCGTACACCGCATCAGACCTGATCGCCCAGGCCGAGCACGCCCCGGGCGCCAGTGTGTTGATCGGCTGGGATGAGGCGGTGTTGGACAGAGCGGTGGTGGAACTTGGCCGGCAGTTGGCCCAATTGGAGCGGGGCGAATTGGCGCGGCAGAGCCTGGAGGAGTTCGGTGCAGTGATCCTCGCCCGCGATGCCAATGAGGCCTGTGCCTTGGCCGACGAAATCGCCCCGGAACACCTGCACATCGCCACGGAGAATGCGGAGCAGCTTGTCGAGAAGATCCGTCATGCGGGGGCGATTTTCCTGGGCAACTACACGCCGGTGGCGCTGGGCGACTATGCGGCCGGCCCCTCGCACGTGTTGCCCACCAACGGCACGGCCCGATTTGCCAGCGGGCTGTCGTCGAACGATTTTCTGCGGACCACCAGTATCCTCCATTTCACCCGGCAAGGGATGAGCAACCTGGCAGGCGACGTGCAGGTGCTTGCGACGAAAGAAGGCCTGACGGCGCATCGCGCGAGTGTGGAAATACGAATGAAGGACAATTGAGGATATCCGGGAATTCAGAACTGTGGGAGGCGACTCTGTCGGCGACTGACGTCGGCTGGCGATTTGGTCGCCGACAGAGTCGCCTCCCACAAAGGGGTTTTCGTCAGCGAGCGCGGTTTTGGCAGGGTTGCGAAGTCGGAACAAATTATGTACACTTATATTTGGCTTTGCTGGTACTACAGAAGGCATACAATTCGGCACAGGATGGAGACAAGAATATGGGAATAACACACGTCACAGTGATCGTCCGGAATCCTGCCGACCCCGAACGCACATGGGAAGGACTGTTCTTGGTAGATACCGGCGCAGTGGATTGCCTCGTCCCTGGAAAGCAGCTTAGAGAAATCGGCTTGACGCCGAAAGCAAAGAGGACATATGAGCTTGCCGATGGGTCGGAGACAAGGCTGGACATAACAACGGCGGAAATTGAGTTTATGGGAGACATTGTCGGTTCAACCATTATTTTCGGTGCAGATGATGTCGAACCTGTACTCGGCATAACGGCCCTGGAATCCGTAGGGATAGAAGTAGATCCTCGCACACAAAGATTAAAACGTTTACCGGCAGTCCGGTTGAAGTGAGTCACGAGATGACCTACTTCCGTCCCGAGATTAAAGCGATGGCTGGCTACATGCCGGGCGAGCAGCCGCAGAGCGGCGAGTTCATCAAGCTGAACACGAACGAGAATCCGTACCCGGCCTCGTCGGCAGTTGCTCGGGCCGTCGAGGAAACGGTGCGGCGGGGACTGCAAAAATATCCTGATCCGACGGCCAGGACGTTTCGCACCCGGGCGGCCGAACTGTTGGGTGTCGAGCCGGACTGGATCCTTTGCGGCAACGGTAGCGACGATATCCTCACGATTGTTACCCGGGCGATCGTCGGCCAAGGCGAGTTGCTTCGGCTGCTGTATCCGAGCTATGTGCTTTTTAGGACGCTGGCCCAAATTCAGGGCGCCCGAAGCGAAGAGGTGCACTTCCAGGCGGACTGGTCGTTACCGGATCAATTTGCGGAGGCAGGCGACGATTTGCGGCTGGTTTTCTTGCCCAGCCCGAACAGCCCCTCCGGCACGGTGGTTCCGCCGGGAGAAGTCCTGGAGCTTGGCCGCCGGCTGCCGTGTCCTCTGTTGGTTGACGAGGCGTACGTCGACTTCGCCGAGACGAACTGCCTGGAGTTGGTGGCCAGGTGCGAAAAGATCCTGGTCTTGCGGTCGTTGAGCAAGTCGTATGCGTTGGCCGGGCTACGGTTTGGGTTTCTGGTCGGCCAGCCACAGATGATCGAGCAGTTGGTCAAGGTCAAGGACTCTTACAACTGCGATGCGCTATCGATTGCCGCCGCCACGGCCGCCATTGGCGATCAAAAATGGCTGGCCGAGAACCGGGCAAAGATCCTGGCCACCCGCCGGCGATTGATCGCCGGGATGCGGGAATTAGGGTTTGCGACGGTCGATTCGCAAGCCAACTTTACCTGGAACACCCATCCTCGGCAGCCGGTAAAGCCACTCTACGAGCGACTCAAACACAGGCGCATCCTGGTCCGATACATGGACTATCCAGGCTGGGGCGACGGACTGCGAATTACCGTCGGCACCAACCAGCAGATCGACGCGTGTTTGGACCGGCTTAGAGCGATTATTTGATATGGCGCGTACCGCCCGAATTGAACGTACCACGGCCGAAACCCAAATCGAGTTGGAACTCTCGCTCGACGGCATTGGGGAAGCTCGCCTTGCCACCGGTGTCGGCTTCTTCGACCACATGCTGACACTGCTGGCCCGACACGCCGCGATGGATCTGACGATCCGGGCAACCGGCGACCTCGAGGTGGACCAGCATCATACGGTCGAGGACGTCGGCATTTGTCTGGGGCAAGCGTTGAAGTCAGCCTTGGGTGAGAAGTCGGGCATTCGGCGGTTCGGTCATTTCATTCTCCCCATGGAAGAGACGCTTGTCACCAGTGCGGTCGACCTTGGCGGCCGGGCGTTCTTTGTCTTCAGGGCCAAGTTCCCCACACCGAAGATCGGCCAGTTCGACAGCGAACTGGTGGCCGACTTCTGGCAGGCCGTTTCGGCTAATGCCCTGTGTAACCTGCACGTGATTGTCCACCACGGCCGCAACAGCCACCATATCGCTGAAGGTATCTTCAAGGCCACCGCCCGGGCACTGCGAATGGCCATGGAACCCGACCCGCGGATCACCGACGTGCCGAGCACGAAGGGGACGCTGTGATTTCTGATTTCTGATTTGGGATTGCAAACAGGAAAAGACAGATGGAAGCGGGCCGAAAGCACGTTTTCGAATTGCTGGAGCAGAATCAGGACGCGATTCGTAGTTTCGGCGTAAGGCGTTTAGGGTTGTTCGGGTCTTGCGCACGAGGAGAGGATACCGTTTCCAGCGATCTCGATTTTGTCGTGGAATTGGAAACAAACTCGTTTGATGCCTACATGGATCTGAAATTCTTCTTAGAAAAACTATTTGATTGCTCCGTCGATCTAGTTCTGGAGCACACGATCAAGCCCAGACTTCGTCCACATATCATGAAGGAACTGATTGATGTCCCGGGACTATAAGGTCTACCTGGACGATATCCTAAGCGCGATCGAGAAGATCGGCAAATTCACGGTAGGGTTGTCGGTTGAGCAGTTTGCCGAAGATGTCAAGACATTTGATGCGGTCGTCCGTAACCTCGAAATTATCGGCGAAGCGGCAAAGAAAATACCTCAAGCAATCCGCCGAAAACTCCCTGACATCGAATGGAAGAAAATTGCCGGTCTGAGAGATATTCTCATCCATCAGTATTTTGGAATTGATGTCGACGTTGTTTGGGATGTCGTGCAGAACAAGTTGCCGGTGCTCAGGAAGCAAATCCGGGAACTGCTCGAACAATGAGCCGCGAGTGGCTTGGGTCTCAATCGTGCACGTAGGTTTCCAGGAACCGTGCCAGGCGGTGGAAGTCGGAGTCGGGCTCGATGTAGCGGACCACGGTGACTAGCGTGGCCGGGTCGACAAGCTGGTTGAACGGCACGTAGTTCAGGTCGAGTTGCCCGGAAACCGATACCATCACGCCGTCGAGCCGCTTTTCAACCAGCGCCCGATAGGCTCCCACGCCGAGTTGGCTGCCCAGCATCACGTCGAATGCCTGCGGCCGGGCGCAACGGCTTTCGTAGCCGAGTTGCAGCCCGGTGATCTTGCGACTCTTTCCCGTCTGCTTCGTGTACTCCTTGCCGATCAAGTCGGAGAACAGTCGGCTGAGGTTGAGCTTCGAGATGGCGATGTGACCGTGATCGTCACGGGGAATACCTTCGATGTGCTCAGAGGGCAAGTACTCGGCCAGGCCTTCGGCTAGCACGATCACGCCGTACTGCTTGTTCTCGGCCTCTTCGCGGACCCGCATTGTGGCCGCGATCCGCTTGACCACCTGGTCCAGGTTCATCACACGGCGGATCATGGTCTTGCCGGTCGTCGGGTCGGTAGTCTGTTCGCTGGCTTCGTACATGCCGGTGACGTCTTCGACGCTCATCACCAGGCTGGCCTCGCCGGCGATGGCGGCGCCATAGGCCAACCAGCCGGCGCTGCGGCCCATGGTTTCCACCACGAAGTAGCTCTGGGCAGCCTCTGCATCGGCCAGCAGGTTGCGAATCTCCGCGGCCAGGGTCTCCACGGCCGTGAAGTAACCGAACGTGAAATCGATGCCCATGTAATCGTTGTCGATCGTCTTGGGCAGATGGACCACCGGGATGTGAGGGCTTCCCTCGGGAAGCTGCTCCTGGAAGAGCTTCAGCTTGTTGGCCGTCTTCAGCGTGTCGTCGCCGCCGATAGAAATCAACGCGTCCACGCCAAGCGAGACCAGGGCGTCGTAGACGGTCTTTAGCTGCTTGGTCCGCTCGGGGTCCTTCAGGTGCGCCGGCTCCGAGATTCCCTTGCCGGGATTTGCCCGTGCGGTGCCGATCATTATTCCCTGTGTGTTTCGGGTCCGTTTCAGGACGCTATGGGTAATCTTGATGTAGTCGCGGCCCTCGGTCATCGGGTGGTCCGGACCGTACTCCAGCAGGCATGAGTATCCGTACATGATGCCCAGCACTTCGATATTGTTCCGCAGGAACGAGCATGCAGCGGTCGAGATCACCGCGTTGGCTGCGGGAGCCGGACCGCCGGCAAACAGGATCGCCACCCGGTGAACGTTCGATTCCATCTGGGGAGGCCTGGAAAGGGTTGTGTTCATCAATCGCTCCTACTTTTAGCTATCAGCTATCAGCTTTCAAGTATCAGTTGTCAGTAGGCCGCCGTGCCGGCGGCCGCTAAACGGTAAGCCGGAACCTCTAATCCCCAATCCCCAATCCCCAATCCCCAATCCCTAACCCCACGCCCCTAACTCGGCCAGGTACGCTCGATAAACGTGGTGTCGACGCGTGCTTCAGTGAAGGCAGTGTGTCGGAGAATCTCTTGCAGCAGCGGCGTGGTCGTCTTGAGGCCCTCGATCTGTAGCTCGCCTAGCGCACGCTTCATGCATTCAATTGCCTCGTCGCGGGTACGCTGGTGGACGAGCAGCTTGCCGATCATCGAGTCGTAATGGGGCGAGACGACGTAGCCGGCGTGAATGTGCGAGTCGAAGCGGACACCAAACCCTCCCGGCACGATCAGCCGCGTGATTTCGCCCGGCGTGGGCCGGAAGTTCTTCTCCGGGTCCTCGGCATTGATCCGGCACTCGATGGCCGTCCCGTTCTGGGGAACGTCTTGCTGGCCAAAGGGGAGCGGTTCGCCGGCCGCGACGCTGATCTGGGCCTTGATCAGGTCGATCCCGGTGACCAACTCGGTGACCGGATGCTCGACCTGGATTCGGGCGTTTAGCTCGATAAAGTAGAAGTTGCCCTGGCGATCGACGATGAACTCC
>JAUWHT010000318.1 GCA_030605745.1 Pirellulales bacterium
CCGGGAGAGGGTTAGGGTGAGGGTTATTCGGCAAGAAACCCCCGCTATTTGCGGTGTGATCCATGCCGCCCTCACCCTCTGCCCCTCTCCCAAAGGGAGATTTAAAACACGTTCTAAGAACCTGACGCGATTTGGTCGACGGCCACCGGGTCATGTTGGCACTGCAAACAGCTCATCGAGTTCCGGTATTGACTCACCATGCTCGAGGCGATCGGCAATCACGCGGAGGGCAAGGGCCTCAACCTTCGAAATTCCTTCCTCGCGCGTCTGCCCGTACACCATAACACCAGGCAGATCAGGCACTTCGGCAATCCACCGACCATCTTCTTCGCACTCGATCTTGATCTTCATGTCAGGTTCATCCACTTCACAAGATACTCGATTACAGGTCGACTGCCACGGGCTGGGCAGCCTTTTCCGCTTCCGGCTGCTGTGGCTGCTCGGCGGGTGCCTGCTGTTCTGGCCCGGCGGATTCCAGGAAGACGCCCATCCGGCGGAACTTCTCGTAGCGCTCTTGCAGCAGTTGGTCGATTGGCCGTCCTACCAGTTCGCGGAGGTAGTTTCTTAGGTGCAATTTCAGCTTGCTGGCCATCCGGTGGTGGTCGCGATGGGCACCGCCGAGCGGCTCGCGAATCACGTCGTCGACTACCCCCAATTTCAGCAGGTCCTTGGAGGTCATTTTCAGGGCCTCTGCGGCCTGTTCTTTGAAGGTGTGACTTTTCCACAGGATGCCGGCGCATCCTTCGGGACTGATGACTGAGTAGTAGGCGTGTTCGAGCATGGAGACGCGGTCGCCCACGCCGATCCCGAGCGCCCCGCCGGAGCCACCCTCGCCGATGACCACGCAGATGATTGGCGTGGGCAGCCGCGACATCTCGAACATCGAATTGGCAATCACCTGGGCCTGTCCGCGTTCCTCGGCACCGATCCCCGGATGCGCGCCGCCGGTATCGATCAGGCAAATCACCGGCATGTGGAACTTGGCGGCCAGGCGCATCTTGCCGATGGCCTTGCGGTAGCCTTCCGGGTGTGCAAAGCCGTAGTTACAGGTGCTCCGCTCCTGGAGCGTTCTGCCCTTTTGATGCCCGACCACCATCACCCTGTAGGTATCCAACTTGGCCCAACCGGTGCGGATTGCCCGATCGTCACCAAAACACTTGTCGCCGTGCAACTCGATGAACTCATCGAATACCAGTTCGAGGTAATCGGTGGTCATCGGCCGGTCCGGATGCCGGGCGACCTCTACAGTCTGCCACGGCTTTAAGTGACCGTAGATTTTCTTTTTCAGCTCGATCAGTTCGCGTCGCAGTCGGCGGATCTCGTTGCGGACCTCCGGGGTCTGCTGTGGCTTGGCCTCGAGCTTTTCCAGTCGGGCTTCCAACTCGTAGATCGGCCGTTCGAACGAGAGCCGGTGGCTAGTTCCAGCCATGAGAGTTTGCTTATATTGGATCGTATGGTTTCGTTTAGCCGCCGCGTCCACGCGGCGTGGTCACAATGTATTTCCTCGGCCCCGTCGGCCGGTTGTTTGCAGTAATAGCGTCCCATGGCTGAAATGTTACTTAACTTACGTCTCTTCCGGCGGCCGCGGAGTGATCTTGAAAACCCTGTGCATGCGGAATTCCGTGAGGAAATCGTTTACCGATTTGGGTCGTGCAGCCGGGTCCTTGGCCATGGCCCGGCGGACCAACTGGGCAAACCCCGGCGTGATGTTCCCGTCGACCGCCTCCAACGACGGAGGCGGCGCCTTTAGGTGCTTTCTGAGCAGCTCATTCGCATTAACCCCCGTATAGGGGGGCTTGCCGGACACCAACTCATGGATTGTGCAGCCAAAACTGTACACGTCGGCCCGGCAGTCCAATACCGCACCACGAATTTGCTCCGGCGCCATGTAGCTGCGGGTCCCCTGCACTTTCGACTTGGAAGCCAGCAACTTACCCAAGCCCTGCCTGCTGCGGCAAGCCAGGGCGAAATCGATTAGCTTCACCCCGCCGTCGTCGGCCACCAGGAAGTTG
Source organism: Pirellulales bacterium (assembly GCA_030605745.1). GTDB lineage: Bacteria > Planctomycetota > Planctomycetia > Pirellulales > Thermoguttaceae > JAUWHT01. The sequence goes on from JAUWHT010000318.1 coordinate 2,013, forward strand.
TCGGGTTTGACGTCGCGGTGGACCCAGCCCTGCTGGTTGAAATAGCCCAGGCCCTCGGCGGCCTGCTCGACAATCTTCGGCAGCAGGTGGGCGATCTTGTCGATCCCCTGCTGTATCCTCTGCTTCATGTTCGGCGCGGAAAACCACTCTATCGCCAGGTACGGACTGCCACGGTCGGTGTCGTACTCGTAGACGCGGATGATCTGCTGGTGGATCACCTTCTGACCGACCGTGTGCTCCCACCGCAAATAGCCCACGTGCTCTCGTGTGCGACGATACTCCTGCTTCAAGGTTTTTATACCGAAAAGCCGTTGCTTCCCGTCGTGATAGGCCTGCCAGATCTGGGTTGCCTGGCCGGTATGCACGACGTTCAACAGCCGATAGGGACCGATATTGGCTGGTGCTGCCGGTGCCATGGGAATGGGACTCGCTTCAGCTTTCAGCTTTCAGTATTCGGTGATCCGCAAGCAACTCCGCGTATAATGCCCGAAGCCGGCCCGTCATCCGCTCGTGACGGAAAGTCTCGGTGAAGCGGCGACGGCCTTCGGACCCCAGACGGTCCCGCAAGGCCGGATCAATCACCAGCTCGTTCAACGCGGCAGCCATTTCCTTCACACTCTCGGGCGGCAAGAGATACCCCGTTCGGCGGGAAATCACGACTTCTCGGGCACCATCTACATTATAGCTGACCACTGGCTTGCCGGCAATCAGGGCCTGTGGTAGCACCCGGGCAAGCCCCTCTCGCAGACTGGCGTGAACCACGATGTCCATTGCCCCAATCAACTCTGGGATCTTCTCCGGGCTCACCAATCCCGTTAGGTGGAAATGATCTTCCAGTCCCGCCTCGGCAATCTGCCGGCACAACCGCTGCCGCAGCCCCCCGTCACCGACAAGCAAGAACCGCACGCTCGGCTCAGCGCTGACCAGTTGCTCTGCCGCCCGAATCAAGTACTGGTGCCCCTTCAGATGGAACAGCCGGGCGATCTTGCCGATCACCACGTGTTCCGGGCGGTAGCCCAACTGGCGTCGCACACGGTCGCGGTACTGGGCGGAGTGCAGAAAGGGCTCGACTTCCATGCCGCTGTAGACGGTGGTGAACTTCTCCCGCGGTGCGACGCCCGCACCGACCATTAGTTCGGTCATCGCGTCGGCCACGCTGACCATTGCATGGCAGCGTTGTGCGGCCCAGCGTTCGCAGGCCCGAAACACCGCCCGGGCCCCCCTGCCCTGGTACGGATGGAACGGCGCCCCGTGCACGGTATGCACGACTGCCGGGGTGCCCAGCGACCAAGCGGCCGCCCGGCCCAAGATGCCGCCCTTAGCGCTGTGGGTATGCACGACGTCGGGCCGGAAGTCGCGCAGTGCTCGCTTGATCCGGCGGTAACTGGCTAAGTCTCGCCACGGATGGATCGGGCGCCGTAGTGAGTCGATCAATTCCACCGGCACCCCCCCTGCCCTGACCCGATCAAGCAGGCTTCCCTCCGGTCCCAGCGGCGGTCCGGTGATCAACAGCACCTGGTCGCCGTACTCGCGCATCAGGTCCTCGCAGCAGAGCACGGCATTTTCCTGTGCCCCGCCGAGGATCAGTCGAGTAATGATATGGGCGATTCGCATAGGCGAGGAGTTAGGGGCGAGGATTAAAGGACATAACCGATACAGTACAGGTAGCCTACGGGTCAACAACAAAGGGCCCCCGCGCCGGAAGAATCCGGTACGAGGGCCCATTCCCCGACCAGCGCAAGCAGCTTACCAGCTTGACGCTAACTCCTCGGTCGCGGTAGCGTTGAAGCCGAAGGCCACCGCCTCACGTGCCCCGGCAGTCAGTATAACCGCGCGAACGTCTTCCAGCCGCTGGCCGTCGCGGACCAGCTCGGCGCGAATCTCGTACTTGTAGCTGAAGCCCGGCTTCAGCCCGTAGGAAATATACTGTCGCCGGCTGCCTATGCTCCGGGTCACCAGTCCGTTGATCGTAACCTTCGCGTCGTACGGAACGTAGATGGTCAGCAGGCCACTGTTTGCGCGGGTCGGCACCACACTGGTCTCGGGCGTAGTGGCCGGCTCGGGCTCTAACCCGGGTATTGTGGCCGGTGGCTCGGCCGGCGGTGCGGCTGCGGGCTCTGCCGGCGCCGTATCGACCACGGGCTTCTTCGCCGGCGTGGGGACAGCCTTCTCGGCCGGAGCAGTCGTGACGTCACCGACAAAGACGCCCTCGCAGCACACATTATAGCAGCAGGTGTCGTAGCAGTAGTAGCTCGGGTAGCAACACGCCCAACTTCCGCAATACCAGCGGTACGGACCGAAAAGCAACCGGCGAATCGGGCCGGGTCGCAGCCCGACATAGCAACCGCCATAGCTGTAGCAGCACGGGTCATAGCTGACCGAGTGCCACGGCGTGTAACAACACCCCCAAGCTGCCGGACGGTAGCAACCCCACCACGAACAGGCGTCCGCTTCGGAAGCACCCATTCCCAGCGTTGTCGCTACAACCGCGCCAACCAACAACAACTTCCAGCTTGATCGAAACATCTGACTCAGACTCCTTTTAATAGAGTAAACGGAATACCCATTACGCTTCCATTTAGCATACCAAGCCTAGCACGAAAATCAAGCGGGCTGGGAAGACCTGCTGGATTTCGGGACTTGCGAAAAACGGAGGATATCGACGCAACCGATTGCTGCATAACGATTTAGGTTGAGTACCCCCCAAACCACCGTGATCCCACGGACCGCAGTCCGTGGGCGTTTCACGCAAGTGGTAGACTTTCCCCTCTGAATTTCCCTGCCGATGGCCTATAATTCGGCCCCTTTGCTGGATCTTCCCCTTCTTTCACAGCCGGGTGAACTCAGGTGAAACCTGCCGTTTGGGCCCGCCGGTTGCCGTGGTCGATCGTGGCGGTCGCCGCGGGATTGGTCTGCCTGGGCTGGCTGGGGATTGTCCGATACGAGGAACTGGCCGAAGGCAGCGGCCGCTTCTTCCGCCAGCAGGTGGTCTGGTCCGTGCTGGGGCTGGCGGCCATGCTGGGGCTGTCGATCCCCAACTACCGCATCGTTTGCCGGTACAGCTATCTACTATTCTTGGCATCGCTAGTTCTGTTGTTGTTGGTCTATTTCTTCCCGGCGGTCAACAACGCCAATCGCTGGATTCGCCTCGGCCCGGTGGGCATGCAGCCCTCCGAGTTTGCCAAGGTGGCCTTCGTGTTGGCCCTGGCGAGGTACTTGATGTACCGCGAGAATTACCGACGGTTACGGGGGCTGGCAGTTCCGCTGGCCTTGACGATGCTACCTGTGCTGCTGATCCTCCGCGAGCCGGACCTTGGCACGGCGACCGTTTTTCTGCCGGTGTTGTTCGTGATGCTGTTTGCAGCCGGGGCCAAGCGTAGCGATCTGGTCTGGATCATGCTGGCCGGGCTGCTGATCACACCGTTGTTGTGGACCCAGATGAGCCGTGAGCAGAAGTCGCGCGTGACCGCCCTGTTTGAACAACCTGCCCCGGGCCAAAGACCGAGCGACGACGCATACCACCTGTACCAGGCCAAGCGGATGCTGGCGCTGGGGGGCGTCTGGGGGAGTTCCATCTGTGCCCGGCCGACCGACGATCCGGCTGCCTACCACCTACCCGAGGCCCGGGGCGATTTCGTCTTCTGCGTATTGGGCGAGCGGTTCGGACTGCCGGGACTGGCCGTGGTGCTGGGTTTGTTCGGCCTGCTGGTGTGGCGCGGACTGGCGATTGCTGCGGCCACCCGGGAACCGTTCGGGCGGTTGGTGGCTGCGGGCGTAGCAACGTTGGTGGCGGTAGAAGTCTTGATCAACACCGCGATGACCGTGGGTCTGTTGCCGATCACCGGTCTGTCGTTGCCGTTGGTCGGCTACGGCGGCTCAGGGCTGCTGGCCCACGCAATCGCACTGGGCCTGGTATTGAACATCGGCCTGCGACCGGGCTACGAGGTAACCAACGAGCCGTTTCGGTACGTGGTGGAATAGGGGTCAGGGGCGAGGGATTAGGGGCAAGGGGGTGGCAATTTATTGCCACCTTAAGCGGCGCAAGCGGCTACTACTTGATCGCCTTCAGTTCAATCGCGTCGAAGGAGATCTCGCCGGTGGCCCCCAGCAAGCCGATCCGCAAGATGGCTTCGCGGGCTCTGATGGGGACTTCCAATCGCGTGCGCTCGGTCTGCCAGGGGAAGCTGCCGCGCCAGGGGCCGATCGCGCGCCGGCCGAGCGTAGCGCGGTTCTCGTCGTAGAAGGTGATCGCCAGCAGGGGTTGTTCTCGGGCGGATTGTCCCGGTCGGATGTTTCGGCCTCGGACCTGTAGCGATATCTCCAACGCCTTAACTTTCCGGCCGTCTACAGCAAACCCCTGCAACGCCCGGCAGCCCCGGCCCGGTTCTGAATTGCGGAAGGTAGCGTAGTTGTTGCCCTCCGGCGCGTCGTCGCCGGTGACCACTTCGAGTTGTCGCTGGTAATGCCATCCGGCCGGCACGGGCTTCTCGCCGGTGAGCCTCTCGAAGCCGCCGTTTGTGACTGCCGGGTTGGCCGGATCGGGCAGTACCCGGCGGCCACGCTCCGCCCGGCCGGTCATCGGCACGAACAATGTCGGGCGCAGTGCCTCGCGCACCATGCGCCCGCCGGTCTTTGTAAACAGATACATTGTCTGTTGGTAGCGCCGGCCAACCGGGATCACCATCCGCCCGCCTTCTTTCAGTTGGGCCACCAGCGCCGGCGGCACACGTTCGGGCGAGCAGGTGACAATAATCTTGTCGAACGGCGCGTGCTCCGGCCAGCCCCGGTAGCCGTCGCCCACCTTCACGTGCACGTTGTTGTACCGCAGCCGCTTGAGCGTTCGCGCCGCCCGGCGGCCCAGCGAGGGCACGATCTCGATCGTGTAAACTTCGCGGACCAACCGGCTGAGCACGGCGGCCTGGTACCCGCTGCCGGTGCCGATCTCCAACACCTTATCGTTCGGTCCGGGATCGAGCGCCTCGGTCATGCAGGCCACCACGAACGGCGGCGAGATGGTCTGCGACTCGCCGATCGGCAGCGCCATGTCGAGGTAGGCGAACCGGCGCTGCGCCACAGCGACGAACTCGTGCCGCGGTGTGCTCCGCATCGCACGGATCACCCGTGGATCGGTCACCCCGGCGGCCACGATCTCCTCGTCGACCATCCTATTTCGGGCCTCGGCCAGCGCGCTGCGGCCCTGCGCCCGCGCATCGGGTGAGATCGCCAGCACCCAACAGACCAGCATCAGCCGCCAACAGGTCGTTTCGGTCATGGATTCCCGTAGCCGGTGATTACCGTTTAGCCGCGGGGCTTGCCCCGCGCGTTTGTGTTCGAGCATATTGACACCAACCAACGCGCCGGGCAAGCCCGGCGGCTAAACTATTATACTATACGCACGGTACGGCGTTTTTACAAATACGACGGCAAAGTCCCTGTTTGTGGATAAACTGTTGTGCGATAATTGGAGAGGGAAAATCATGCTCAACCAGTCGCTCAAGGATCGAGTCATCAAGCATCTGCTGCCACGGGTGCAGACGCCGGGACAGTACATCGGCGGGGAATTGGGCACGATCGTCAAGGACCACCGTAGTGTCCGCGGCACGCTGTGCCTGGCGTTTCCCGACACTTACTCGATCGGCATGAGCCACCACGGGCTACAGGTGCTCTACGCGGTGATGAACCGCCGCGACGATTGGGCCTGCGAGCGGGTGTTTTGCCCGATGGTCGATATGGAGCAATTGCTCCGCGAGCACCAACTTCCGCTGTACAGCCTGGAGACGTTCACCCCGTTGGCCGAGTTCGACGTACTGGGTTTCACGCTGCAATATGAACTGTGCTACACGAATGTGCTAACCATGCTCGATCTGGCCGGCATCCCGCTCTCGGCAGAAGAGCGGGCGCTCGAACATCCGCTGGTAATCGCCGGTGGGCCCGGCGCGGTTAACCCCGAACCGACGGCCCGGTTCTTCGATCTGTTCGTCATCGGCGACGGCGAGGAGAGCCTGCCGCAGGTGTGTGAACAGTGGGTCGAGTTGAAGCGATTGGGCGGCGATCGGGAGACGATGCTGCGGGAAATGGCCGTGCGGCTGTCGTACGTTTACGCGCCACGATTCTACCGGCCGCAGTACGACGCCGACGGCCGGCCGACGGCGGTTCAGCCAACTCGCTCCGACGTACCCGAGACAATCGAGCCGGCGGTGGTGGCTGACCTGGACGCTACCCCCCTGCCCTGTTCGCCGGTGGTGCCTTACGTCGAGTGCGTGCAGGACCGGATCGCCGTGGAGATCATGCGTGGCTGTCCGGGCCGGTGCCGGTTCTGCCAAAGCACTACCATCAAGCGGCCGCTGCGGTTCCGGCAGGTGGAGACGATCGTCCGGGCAGCCGTCGAGTCGTATCGCAACACGGGCTACAACGAGGTCTCGCTGCTGTCGCTTTCGACCAGCGATTACCCGCAATTCGACCAACTGCTCAGACGGTTACACGAGACGTTCCGGTCGCTGGGTGTGAACATCTCGGTGCCCAGCCTGCGGGTAAACGAGCAGTGGCGGACGGCCGCGGATCTGCTCAGCACATATCGCCGGTCAGGGCTGACCCTGGCCCCGGAGGCCGCCCGGGACGATATGCGCCGGCAGATCGGCAAGAGGATCAGCAACGACGATCTGTATGCGGGCTGCCGCCGGGCGTTTGAGAACGGTTTTTCGCGAGTGAAGCTGTATTTCATGTGCGGGCTGCCGGGCGAGCGCACGGTCGACCTGGACGGGATCATCGAGATGTCCGAGACGATCTCACGGCTGGGCAAGCAGGTCTCCGGCCGGCCGGCCACGGTGGTGGCCAACGTGTCGAACTTCGTGCCCAAGCCCCAGACCCCCTACCAGTTCAACGCCATGCAGCACCGCGAGTACTTCCGGCAGGCCCACGAGTATCTTCACCGCCGGAAGCGGTTGCGGAGCGTACAGCTAAAGTGCCACGACGTCGAGAGCAGCCTACTGGAAGGCATGCTGTGCCGCGGCGGCCGGCGTACTGGTAAAGCAATCGAGTTGGCCTGGCGCCGCGGGGCGCGCTTCGACGCCTGGAACGAGAAGCTGCGGCCCGACCTGTGGTGGCAAGCCCTGGTCGAATCGGGCATCAACGTAGAACAGACTATCCACCGCCCCTACCCCATTGACGCCCGGTTTCCTTGGGACCACATCACGATCCGACAGGGCCGCGCATACCTGGAACGAGAGCAAGTCGAATCGGCCACCCAATTGGCCTGTCCATAAATCCCCATCGACCGCTCTGTGCGGTCGCAAATTACTGCCTAATGCCAACTTGCGGCGACTGACCCTCGACAATCCATCTTCGTAGAAACGCCTGTCAAGACGAGTTTTCTACTGTCGAGCAACACGGTAACTCGCGGCGTAGCAACGCTTTACAGCCGCTCGAATTGTTAGACATGTAACCCCGGCGCGCCGGGGGCGTCCCGCCGGCACATTGTAACGCCGGCATCTCGCCGGCGCGCCGGGGCTGAGTTGTGGCAAATATCCCCGCCCCCCGGCCTGCCGCCAAAACTCCCACGGCCACGCGCTTCAGCCAAGATGAACGTGATCGAATATACCATTTAGGCCACGAATTTCAAGATCAAGAATTGGCCACATCTGCCGGCTACCATCTTCCAGGCACACTGCTTCTGTGAAGCAGTGTGTTGAATTGACAATTGCCCGGCGAGCGCTATACTATGTAGGATGATGAGGAAAATCGGGTGAGTATCGGTGGGAAACCCATAGTGATATCCGCGCATGCCGCGGAGCGGATGCACCAGCGGGGCGCAACCTCGGCGGAGGTCGAGCACGTCATCCGCAATGAAACCTGGCAACCGGCCCAACGCGGCAAGTGGCGCGTCCGGGAGCGGTTGGTTTTTGGGGGCATCTCGCCTGTGAACAATCAGAGCTACGCGCTGAAGACCGTGGAAGTGGTTTTCGCCGACGAACCCCAGGCCATCACGGTGGTTACGGTGAAGGTCTACTATCACAACTAGGGGAGTGGATTGCCATGAAAATCCGCTATGACGCCCGGGTGGACGCCCTGTATGTCGAACTGCGTCCCCTGGCGCCGGGAACGGCCGACTGCCGCGAACTCAGCCAGGACATTACCGCGGACTACGGGCCGGACGGCAAACTTGCCGGTCTGGAAATCCTGGATGCGTCACAAGTGTTCGGGCAAGACGTCGGCAAGGTTGTTGTCGAGTTAGCCCCCGTCTGTTCGCCGGAAACGGCTTGACGTTGCCGCGGAGCTACTTTTGCTCGGAGATCTATGGGGATCGGCGGCGGATGTACAGCAACAGGCCGATGAGTCCAAGGACTGCCAACAGTGCAAAGGCGCCAGGCTCGGGAACCGCCGTGAGGGCGTAGCCGCTGAAACCGGTCACCGTGAAACTCGCGTATGTCCCGTCATAAGTCAGATCCCCTGCGGCGTACTCGTTCCAATCCGCTCCGTCGTAATGCCATATCTGCAGGTCGTCCCGAGAGTATCCCGCGCCGGCATCCAACGAGAGGTACGCCGGATCGCCCGGAGTATAGCCGCCGGTGGCCGTAAACTCCCAACCACCCAGAACCAACTCGCCGGCAACCAGCAGGTCTTCCAGGTTGGTCAGGGTCTGGCCGCTTATGGCCGAGGCCGTAAGAGTCAGGGGCGTGGAGCTTGTCGTCGCGAGGAAGCTTGCACCGACGGACCAACCGGTTCCGGCATCTTCGATCATCACGCGCTGCTCGTCGGCCAGATCGATCATAACCGGTGTGCCGGACATGCCCGGTGCGACATCAGAGACGAAAAACACGTGGCTGCTTGCGTTCCACGTGCCGCCCAGCGCTTGGTAAGTGCCGCTGCCGCTCCACGTACCGGCGGAAATGGGTGTGGAGGTCGCGCCCGCCGCGGCGCTTGCCCCGGCAACGATGCCAACCATCCCGTCGTTGGTAATCTCGCCGCTGCCGCCGCCGACGGTGAGGCTACTGGCGATGTCGACGATGATTGGGTTGGTACCGAGCGCCGCAACACTCGTCGCCATGACGGTGCCGCCGTTGGTGATGTTAAGTCGCCCGTCGCCCAATATGCCGACGTGGAGGAACGCGCCGCTGGTCCACGTCGAGCCGTTTCCATCGACCGTTACCACACCAGTCGAGTCGGGATCGGTGCCGATGTGGGCGCCGCTACTGCTAACGGCGGCGCCGCCGGTGATGTTCATCGTCCCGCTACCATCATCGCCGATGAAAAGGGTCGAGTTGCTGGTCCAGGTTGAGCCGGCGCCATGGACCGTTACCACGCCAGTCGAGTCGGGATTTGCGCCGACGCGGGCGCCGAAACTGTGAACGGCGCCGCCGCCGGTGATGTTCATCCTCCCGCTACCATAGTCGCCGACGTAGAGTTCACCACCGTTGGTCCACGTCGAGCCGTTTCCATCCACCGTTACCACGCCAGTCGAGTCGGAATCGGTGCCGATGCGGGTCTCGAAACTGCTAACGGCGCCGCCGCCGGTGATGTTCAGTGTCCCGCTGCCACAGTCGCCGACGTAGAATTCACCACCGTTGGTCCACGTCGAGCCGGTTCCGTCGACCGCCACCACGCCAGTCGAGTCGGAATCGGTGCCGATGCGGGCGCCGCTACTGCTGACGGCGGCGCCATTGGTAATACCCAGCGTCCCGTTGCCGGAGTTGCCGACAGCGAGGTCGTCGCTGTTCGTCCACGTTGAGCCTGCGCCG
>JAUWHT010000071.1 GCA_030605745.1 Pirellulales bacterium
ATCCGCCGGGCGTGCCCGGCGCGTTTGCGTTCGACCCTATTGACACCCACAAACGCGCCGGGCAAGCCCGGCGGCTAAACGGTAGATCCGTTGAACATAACGTTGTAGTATTAGGACACCTGCGGCCCACGAGCCCTAACAGCCTAATAGCCTAATAGCCTAACTGGTACCCAAGTCCTTAGCGACGGTTCCCGTAGATCAACGTCATGATTTCTGCCCGGCTGGACGCCCTCGCGCGGAAGCAGCCCTTCATGGCCGAGGTAACGCACACGCAGCCGGGTTTGCGGACCCCGCGGATCGTCATGCACGTGTGAACCGCTTCGATCACCACCGCCACACCCTTGGCCTTGAGTTGATTGACCAGCAGATCGGCGATCTGTTCGGTCATTCGTTCCTGGACTTGTGGCCGGCGGGCGATCTCTTCGACGACCCGGGCCAGCTTGCTCAGCCCCACTACGCGTCTGTCGGGCAGGTAGCCGATGTGGGCCTTCCCCATAAACGGCAGCAGATGATGCTCGCAGATGCTGTTGAAGCTGATGTCGCGTACCAGGATCACCTCGTCACACTTCTCGGTAAAGAACTTCTGCAAATGCAATCGCGGGTCTTCGTGCAGCCCGCCAAACAACTCGGCGTACATGCGAGCCACGCGCGTCGGGGTCTCCCGCAGCCCCTCACGGTTGGGGTCCTCGCCCACGGCCAGAAGAATCTCGCGGACCGCCCGCTCGATTCGTCCCTGGTCCACGCCGCCCTGGGACTCGCCCGGCCCGTAGTCTTCCTCGCCGGCCAAACTGCCGGTGATCACCTCTGGCGTATCGGCACGCAATGCCATGGATTCAATACCTCGACAAAGGAAGCTCGAAAACTCATTTTAGGAGCCCTCAACCAATAGGTCAAGGAGGCAAGCAGTGGCACACTTGACATACCCGACCCGACTGAGCGAGAATTGGTGATCATGCGGTGTAGCTTGCATGGAGGTATAGACACGATGGGCGCGACCGCTGACGCAAAGCGATATGCCGCCAAGGTCACCCGGCGTCTGCGACGCCACTACCCGCAGGCCACCTCCTCGCTCAATTTTCGCACGCCGCTGGAGTTGTTGGTGGCCACGATCCTCTCGGCCCAGTGCACCGACGAGCGGGTGAACCGGGTCACCAAGCAGTTGTTCCCCAAGCACCCCACGGCGGCCGATTACGCAGGGGCGCCGCTGTGCGAACTCGAACGGGACATCCAAAGTACCGGGTTTTTCCGAAATAAGGCCAAGAGCATCCAGGGCTGCTGCCAGGCACTGCTCAAACAGTGCGAGGGACAGGTCCCCAACGAAATCGAGGAACTGGTCAAACTGCCGGGCATCGGGCGCAAAACGGCAAACGTCGTCCTGGGCACCGCGCTGGGCGTCGCCTCCGGGGTAGCAGTCGATACGCACGTGGGGCGGATCAGCCGCCGATTGGGACTCTCGCGGCAGAAGAACCCGGAAAAAGTCGAAAAAGACCTGATGGCACTGATCCCTCGCAAGCAGTGGATCGCGCTGAGCCACCGGATGATTCAGCACGGCCGCCGCTACTGCACCGCCCGAAGGCCCAACTGCGACCAGTGCCCCCTGGAGGACATCTGCCCCCGTATTGGAGTAAAAACTACCGTTTAGCCGCCGGGCTTGCCCGGCGCGGTGGTGGGTGTCAATACGCTCGAACGCAAACGCGCCGGGCAAGCCCGGCGGCTAAACTTCACATTCATCATTCGTCATTCATCATATAGGACTTCCCCCAATGATTCTTTCCGGTCACGAGATCGAACAGCAACTTGGCACGAACATCATCATCGAGCCGTTCGACCCGTCGAACCTGAACCCGAACAGCTACAACCTCTCGCTGCACGACGAGTTGATGGTCTACGAGGAAGTCGTGCTGGACATGCGGAAGGCCAATCGCGTGCGCCGGATGACTATCCCGCAGGAGGGTTTTGTACTTCACCCCGGCCAACTTTACCTGGGTCGGACCGTCGAGCGGACCGAGACGCACAATCTAGTACCGATGATCGAAGGCCGCTCGTCTATTGGGCGGCTGGGGCTGTTCGTGCACGTGACGGCCGGGTTCGGCGACGTCGGGTTCTGCGGCTACTGGACCTTGGAGATGTTTGCCGTCCAGCCGGTCCGCATCTACCCGGGCGTGGCCATCTGCCAGATATTCTACCACGACATCCGCGGATCGTTCACCGAGTACGCCAGCGACAAGTACCAGCACAACACCGACATCCAGCCCAGCCTGTTGTTCAAGGAACTCGGCGGTGTCAGCGAGAATGACCCCCAGATGAAACTTCCCTTCGGGATCGAGCATCCGTATTGAACGGAGACGATATCCCGGATATATTGGCAGCATGATTGATCTGCATGAAATTGAGCAAGTTGCAGCCTGCATGGGGAAGGCCGCCAACGCCGAGCGCGTCGTGCTGTTCGGGTCCTTTGCTCGCGGTGAAGCCGGCGAGAGCAGCGACGTGGATTTGCTAATCATTGCAGAAAGCGATCTACCCAGGTTCAAACGCAGCCGCGAGTTGTACAAGCTGCTTCGTCCGTATCCCTTTGCAATGGACCTGATCGTGTACACTCCCGAGGAAGTGGAAAGAGGCAAGAAGTCACCTGTTTCTTTCGTGTCAACCGTATTACGAGAGGGTAAGACCCTGTATGTCCGAAGAGATTCAAACAGCGAGGCAGTGGCCGGCTAAACCGAGAGGTAGACGCCGTAGTTGCCCCGGTTAGTTCGTCTTGCCAAGAGCAACGCAGACCGATATACTGTGGTAAAGAAGCAAATATGGTGAAGAAGGATAAGAAGAAACTGCGCAAGCCATCGATGACGAGGAAAGGCAATCCGTATTTGGTCTTTGTCAGTCACGCAACGGCTGACAAATGGCTCGCGACGGTGCTGTGCGAAAAGATCGAGCAGGCGGGGGCGGAGACATTTCGCGACGACCGCGACATCAACGGTGGTGATGACATCCCGGATGAAATTCGTCGGCAGATTGTCCGGTCGAATGAGATGGTCGTTCTGATGACACCCGAATCCGTTGATCGCCCGTGGGTTCTTCTTGAGGTGGGAGCAGCTTGGGGGCGACGCCAGAAGGCAAGGATCGTTGTGGTCCTCTGCCACGTACAAGTTGACACAATTCCAGACATTCTCGGATCCAAGAAAGCGGTGCCGATCAACGAACTTGACAATTATCTCAAGGAGTTGAGGCGGCGCGTGGACAAGCATAAATCATGAGCACACAGATTTCGACGTATGATGTCTTCCTGTCGTACTCGCTAACCGAAGGGCAAACTGCCGACCTGGTTGGGCGTGCGCTGACAGAGGCTGGATTGAGCGTGGTTAGCCAACTGAAGGCCCCAGCCACAGCAGATGAGGAAGAACCATTGTGGCAAATCCTTGCGGAAAGTGACGCTCTTGTGGCGATCATTGATCCGCAACGCACCCTTCCGTCGGCGATAGGGGTCGAAGTAGGGGCAGCGATGGCCTGGCATAAACCAGTTTACGTGGTCCACACGGAGATCGGAAACATCACGTTGCCCAGTCACTTGGGAAGTATTCAAGCATATCCGATCTCACGAATTGATGACGTAGTCCAATCGCTAAAGCGTCAGCTTAAACCCCTACCGGAAGAGCAGCAGTTTGTTCTCCGTTCTGTCTACGCAAAGTTGGGGATTCCGATGGATAAACTCTTGGGGGAACCTGTGTTCATCGAAAAACTGGCTCGCGATTTCAATCAGCAGTGCGGAACAAATACCTCCGGAGAACGCCTTGCACAAGAGTTGGTTCGATTGCAAAAGACCGATAGTCTTCCGCATTTCTGAGGTTCCCTACATCACCGCGAAGTAGTTCTCCACGGCCATGTCGAACAACTCCTTGGTTAGCACGGTGGGGTGTCCCTTGTACGCGCAGTAGCTGCGGACCTGGAGCAACAGGTCGCGAGGATGGCAGCAGCGGAACGGGCGATTGGCCCGCCTGTAGTGCTTCTCGATCACGTAGTCGACTGCCTTTGCGGCGTACTCGAAGCCCAACCTCGGCGCCATCATCTTGAACAGGTCGCGGAACTCCTGCTCGGTCGGATCGACCACCTCGATCTTGTACGGGATCCGCCGCAGGAAGGCCTCGTCGACCAAGTCGCGCGGCTCCAGGTTGGTCGAAAAGATGATTAACTGGTCGAAGGGAACCTGGATCTTCTTGCCGTTGGGCAGATTGAGGAAATCGTACCGCTTTTCCAGCGGCAGGATCCAGCGGTTGAGCAACTCGTCGATACTCATCCGCTGCCTGCCGAAGTCGTCGATCACCAACGTCCCGCAGTTGCTCTTAAGTTGCAACGGTGCTTCGCTGATGCCGGTCGAGGTGTTGATCGTCACCTCCAGGGCCGACATGGTCAGTTCGCCGCCGGCGATGATCGTCGGCCGGCGGATGCGGACCCAACGCTTGTCGATCTTCCGTTGATCGATCAGCCCTTCGTTAGGCTCCAGCGGCATTTCCTCGTGATTGACCGGGTCGAACAGGCGGATGATCTCGCCATCGATGCCGATCGCCCGGGGCACCCATATATGCTGGCCGAACGCGTGTGTAATCCTCTCGGCGATACTCGTCTTGCCGTTTCCCGGCGCACCGTAGAGGAACAATCCCCGGCCGGAGTTGACGGCCGGTCCCAGGCTGTCGAACATCCTCTTGCTCAGCAGCAGATCGTCAAATGCGCGCCGCAGGTCCTCGGCCGTTGGCTGCTGTCCGCTGAGCGATTGCTCGGCGACGCTGGCGATGTAGTCGTGAAGCGAGACGGGCGCCGAGCCGAAATAGGTACAGTGTGCCGAATATCGCCGCCCACGCTCGCGGCCGAAGTCAGTCATCCGATACTGGTAATCGTTCATCGGCGCGGAGCCCTTGTGAACGACAAGTTGATCGTTCTTCATTGCCCGCAGCAGCTCGTCCACCAGTATGAAGGGAAGTTTCACTTGATCGGCGATCTCGCGGCCGGTGGCGTCGCCCCGGGCCAAGAGAAACTTCAGTATCAGCGCTTCCACCTCGCTGTCGGTCAGGCCCGCGTCGCGGAACGATTCCGGCTCGATCGGCGCAAACGTGTTATCGGTGCAGCCGGTCCGCTGCTCCGGAACAGGCGGCACGGCGGCGCCGTGTCGGGCAAGACACACCAGCAAATCTTGATCAACCGGTTCAGCCATGGACTGCTCGGTACTGGTAACAGAATGAATCAACCTACAGCGTCAAAGCAAATCTAGCTTTCTCACGGGCGTATGGTCAAACCATCCAACGCCGGCTATGCAGGATTGGCGGATGGTAGCGATTCGGAGGACACAGAGCACGGTATTGACCAGTAACCATTCACGGGGGGTGCGGTACTCAGACACGGAGATCGTGGAGGAAAGTGACAGAAATGTGCCTGGTGTCCCGGTGCCGTTGCACGGCCGCTTTTGACGCAAGATATAGTAGGTGTCTGAGTGCTTGACCACCATATGTAGCATATGTAGTGGCGTGCAATAGTCGTAGGATACCCCCACGAATTTCGAGATCAATATCGAGGCGCATTATCCCAACCGATACACTACGAACCTCCACATCCGCACGGACAAAGACTGGTGGACCAAGCCCAAGAGCTGGACGGCACCGGTCGATTTGAGCAAAGACTTCCATCTCTACGGGCTGGAGTGGAACGAGAAGGTGCTGGTTTGGTACTTCGATGGCCAGGAGGTCCTCAGGCTTCCCCACACGATTTGTCATGCCGAAGTACCAGTCCGGCTGAGCACGGCGATCCTGAAGCGGGCCGGGGAAATCACCGACGCCCTGGACGGTACCACCATGGACGTGGATTACGTGCGAGTGTACAAGAAGAAGTAGTTGTAGGGTGCGCCGCAAGCAGATTGGCGGGCCAACAAACAAGACCCCATTTTCTCGAGGAACCATACCATGAGAGACATGATCAACCGCCGCCGTTTTCTGAAAACCACCGGGGTTCTGACTACTGGGATCGGGCTGACGGGCCTGGGCGGCTCACGCCTGTTGGCTGCCGGGCCCAAGCTTGCCGCCGGCGCTCCGCAGGCCGAGAAGCTGGGCTGGCGCCTCGGTGCCCTGTTCAACTGCTTCCGTCGTCCCATCTTCTACGAGGCCATCGATAAGGTTGATTCGCTGGGACTCCGCTACATCGAGGGCGGCTCGCGCCCGACACTCAGCAAGGAGAAGCCCGACGTACACCTCGACCGGTCGATGTCTGCGGAGATCCGCAGGGAACTCAAGTGTCGCCTGGCCGACGCCGGGGTCAAGCTTGTTAGTTACTACTCCAACGAACTCTCCGACAACGAGCAGCAGTGCCGCAAGGAGTTCGAGTTTGCCAAGGACATGGGAATCGAAACCTTGGTTTCCGAGCCTCCGCCCGAGGCGTTCGATATGATTGAGGATCTCTGCGACGAGTACCGGATCAACGTGGCGATTCACAACCATACGCCGCCGTCTCGCTATTGGAATCCCGAGACTGTGCTGAAGGTCTGCAAAGGCCGCAGCAAGCGAATCGGCGCCTGTGGCGACACCGGGCACTGGATGCGCTCGGCCGTCAACCCGGTCGAGGCGATCAGGAAGCTGTCCGGAAGGATTATTTCCTTCCACTTCAAGGACATGAACAAGTACGGCCGCCTGGACGCCCACGAAGTGCCCTGGGGTACCGGGAAAGGAAATGTCAAGGAGATGATGAAGGAGGTCCACCGCCAGGGCATCAAGCCGTTGTTCATCATTGAGTACCACCATCACGGGCCGAATCTACTGGCCGAACTCGCCCAATGTGTCGAATACTTTGACAAAGTGGCCGTGGAACTGGCCGCCGGTTAAACGATGAGCGTCTTTCGTCCACCGTGGGAATCCATATAATGAGGTGTTTCCCAAGGAGCGAATCGTGCCGGTGTCATTTTCCTGTGGCGAGAACGCCCGAGTTCGGATCGGGGCGGTCAGTTACCTGAACGCTCGGCCGCTGACGTTTTGTCTTGAAAGGCTTGCTCCGGATGCGGAGATCGTGGTGGACCTGCCCAGCCGGCTGGCCGACGGTTTGGCAGCCGGTCGGCTGGAGGTGGCGCTGGTCCCGTCGATCGAATACTTCCGCAATCCCGGCTACACAATCGTCTCCGACGCCTGCGTGTCGTGCGAGGGCCCGGTGCGCAGCGTGAAGCTTTACGGCCGCGTGCCGCCGGAGCGGATTCGCACGCTGGCCCTGGACGAAGGATCGCGAACTTCTGCGGCAATGGCCCGGATTCTGCTCAAAGAACAGTTCGGCCTTGAGCCGGAACTGCGGCGGCTTCCGATCGGCATGCCGGTCGAGGATTCCACGGCCGACGCGGTGATGCTGATCGGCGATCGGGGAATGTTGCCGCCGCGGCAGAGCTTCGAGTTCGTTTGGGACCTTGGCGAGGAGTGGACACGTTGGACGGGCCTGCCGTTTGTGTTTGCGATGTGGATTGCTCGACCCGACGTCGATTTGCATGGATTGGACAAAATCCTGGCCGCCGCCCGCGACCAGGGCATAACGCAATTTGCGGAGATAGCCCGGCTCGCGGCCCCGGCACTGGACATCCCCGAGGCGGACTGTCTGTCGTATCTTCGCGACCAGCTTGATTTTCGACTCGGGTGCCGGCAGTGTCAGGGGCTTCAACTGTTTTGTGAACTGGCCGGCCGGCACCGGCTCGCCCCGGCAGGAGCGGAACTTGTCTTCTACGATCAAAAAGCTGCTCGATAAGGCGGTCGCCGGCGAGCGCCTCGAGCCCGAGGAAGGGCTGCAACTGCTTCGGTCGAACGATCTGGCCGCGTTGGGCCGGGCGGCCGACGCCGTAACTCGACGCTTGCACCCACAGCCGTATCGAACCTACAACATCGACCGCAACATCAACTATACCAACATCTGTAAGAGCGGCTGCCGATTCTGCGCGTTCTCGCGGCCGCCCGGCCACCCGGAAGGCTACGTCATCGACCGCAACGAGTTGTACCGAAAGATACAGGAAACGATCGACGCCGGCGGTGATCAGATTCTCTTGCAAGGTGGCTTGCACCCTGAGTTGAAACTCGACTGGTACGAGGACCTGCTCCGAGAGATCAAGCGGCGGTTCCCGCAGATCAACATCCACGGCTTCAGCCCGCCGGAGATCGACCATTTGGCCGGGATTGCGAACCTGCCGTTAGAGACAGTGCTTAGTCGGCTGAAAGATGCAGGGTTAGGGAGTCTGCCGGGCGGGGGAGCGGAGATACTGGTCGACCGGGTTCGCCGGGCCGTCAGCCCGCACAAGGGATCGCCCGAGCGGTGGTTGGAAGTCTGTCGCACCTGGCACGCGATCGGCGGGCGCGGATCGGCCACCATGATGTTCGGCCACGTCGAGACGCCGGCCGACCGGATCGAACACCTGGAGCGATTACGCCAATTGCAGGACGAGACGGGCGGTTTTACGGCCTTTATTTGTTGGACGTTTCAGCCGGGTCACACCGAGTTGGCCGGGCTGCCCAAGGCGGGGGCGTTTGAGTATCTAAAGACATTGGCCACCAGCCGCCTGTACCTCGACAATTTCACCAACCTCCAGGCAAGCTGGGTCACCCAGGGCCTGAAAATCGGCCAGATGGCCCTGCGATTCGGGGCCAACGATTTTGGCAGCCTGATGATCGAAGAGAACGTGGTGGCCGCCGCCGGCACCAGTTTCCGCACCAGCGAGGCGGAGATTCGCCGGGCGATTGCCGAAGCGGGTTACGTCCCCCGCCGGAGGAATGTGTTCTACGAACTGGTAGACGCCGTAAGCTAAGCTAGGGTAAGGGGTTCTGCGTTTATGATCAAAGTCCGAGAACTAACCAAGCACTATGCCGACCTGCGGCGCGGCCGGTTTGTGGCCCTGGACGGGATCAACTTCGATGCCAAGGCGGGCCAGGTCTACGGCCTGTTGGGGCCCAACGGTGCGGGCAAGACCACGGCGCTTAGGATACTCAGCACCGTGCTCCGCCCCAGTTCCGGCACCGCAACCATCAACGGCTTCGACGTGCTGACACAGCCATCTCAGGTCCGACACCAGATCGGCTTCATGTCGGCCAACACGGCCGTTTACGACCGCATGACCGGCTGGGAGATGGTCGAGTACTTCGGCCGGCTGCACGGGCTGTCCGAGCAACAACTGGCCGACCGGATGGAGCATCTGTTCGAGCGGCTGCAAATGGACGACACCCGCGACCTGTTGGGTGCGAAAATGTCCACCGGCATGAAGCAGAAGGTCTCGATCGCCCGGGCAATCGTCCACGACCCGCCCGTGTTGATCTTCGACGAGGCCACCGTAGGCCTGGACGTGCTGGTTGCCCGCGCGCTGCTGAGCACCGTGGCCGAGCTGCGCGATCACGGCAAATGTATCATTTTCTCGACCCACATCATGCACGAGGCCGAAAAGCTCTGCGACCGCGTGGCGATCCTGCACCACGGGCAGATTCTGGCCGAGGGGACCCTGGAGGAGCTGCGCGACGTACACCACGAGCGGGACCTGGAGGAGCTGTTCTTCCAGTTGATCTCGCGCCACGACAAGGCCCATCCACCTACTGTTTAGCCGCCGGGCTTGCCCGGCGCGTTGGTGGATGTTGATACGCTCCAGCGCAAACGCGCCGGGCAAGCCCGGCGGCTAAACGACTATTGGAAACGTCAACATGAACCTATCCAACGTCAAGCTGATCCTTTCACGCGAGATTCGCGATCAGTTGCGCGATCGGCGGACGCTGTTCATGATTTTCGTCCTGCCGCTCTTGCTTTACCCGCTGCTGGGGATGAGCTTCTTCCAGGTCTCGCAATTCATGCAGGCGCAGCCCACCAGCGTGCTGATTGTGGGTGCGAAGGACCTGGTCGATCTGCCGCCGTTGGTGCAGAACCGGGAGTTTGCACGGGGGTTGTTTGCCGATTCGAGCAAGGCCCGGTTATTGAAGCTGCATTTTGCGCCGGATGAGCCGGCCGGCAACCTGAACGAGATGCCCGACCGGTGTGCCGAAGCGCGGCGCGCCGTGCAATCAGGCCAGTACGATGCAGCCCTCTACTTCCCCGACGACTTCGCCAACCGGCTGGAGGATTTCCGCCAGGCTATCGAGGCCCGAGCCGAACAAGGCGAACAGTCGCCGCAGCAGACCGACCCGAAAGTCAGCCTGCTGGTGCCCAGCCCTGAGATCATCTACACCACGGCCAACGAGAAGTCGCAGGTTGCCTACAGCCGGTTGTCCGGCGTGTTGCGGCGTTGGACTGCGGAGGTGGGCAAGACCAACCTGGCAGCCGGGGGAGTGCCCACCTCGGCCGCCGAGCCGTTCGACGTGCAAACGGCCGACGTGGCCGGCGAGACCGGTTACCGGGGTGCGGCCATGTGGTCGAAGATTTTGCCGGTGCTGCTGTTGATCTGGGCATTGACCGGCGCGTTCTACCCGGCCGTAGACCTGTGTGCCGGCGAAAAAGAACGCGGCACCCTGGAAACACTGCTCAGCAGCCCGGCCGAGCGGAGCGAAATCGTCTTGGGAAAGCTGCTGACCATCATGCTTTTCAGCATGATTACGGCCGTGCTGAACCTGGCCAGTATCGGCGTGACCGGCTGGCTGGTGCTGGGCGACCTGGCCGAATTTCGGGCCCCGCCGGCGATGGCCGTCCTGTGGCTAGCGATCGCCCTGGTTCCCATCTCGGCCATGTTCAGCGCGTTGTGCCTGGCGCTGGCTGCGTTCGCCAGAAGCACCAAGGAGGGCCAGTACTACCTGATGCCCTTGCTGCTGGTCATCATGCCGTTGGCGATCCTGCCGATGGCACCCGGGGTTGAGTTGAACCTGGGAAACAGCCTGATACCGGTGACCGGCGTGGTGCTCTTGTTGCGTAGCGTGCTAGAGGGCGGTTACCTTCAAGCCCTGCAATTCCTGCCGGGGGTGGTGGCCGTTACGTTGGCCGCCTGTTTGCTTTCAATCCGTTGGGCGGTCGACCAATTCAACAGCGAGTCGGTGCTGTTCCGCGAGAGCGAGCGGCTCGAGATGGGGCTTTGGCTGCGGCGCCTGGTGCGTGATCGGCAGGCAACCCCGACCGTGGCCGCGGCCGTCTTCTGTGGCGTGATGATCCTGGTAGTCCGCTTCTTCATGAGTTTCGCACTGGAGTCGCCCGAAGGGTTCGGCGACTTCGCCAAGTTGGCCGTGGTGACTCAACTAGCGGTGATTGCCACGCCGGCGCTGCTGATGACGATCATCTTCACCAACAGTCCGCGCCGCACGCTGCTGCTTCGGTGTCCGGCGTGGCGCACGATCCCGGCGGCCGTGCTGTTGGCCGTGTTGTTGCACCCGGTTGCCAATGCCTTGCAGGTAGTCATCACGCAACTCTACCCGGTCAGCGAGGAAGTCAGAGCGGCGCTCGAGTCGGCCGAAAAGATACTCCGCACCGCCCCGTACTGGAAAATCGTCCTGATGATTGCCGTGGTGCCGGCGATCTGCGAAGAGCTGGCCTTCCGCGGCTTCATCCTTTCGGGGTTCAGGCACCTGGGCCACAAATGGCGAGCAATCGTTTACAGCGCATTGTTCTTCGGCTTAGCCCATGCCATCTTGCAGCAGTCGCTGATCGCTTGCCTGGTGGGCCTGGTGATCGGCTATCTGGCCGTGCAAAGCGGCAGCCTCCTGCCGGGCGCCATCTTCCACGTGCTTAACAACTCGCTGGCGGTGGCCAACAGCCGGATCACGCCCGAGGTGCTCGATCGTTGGCCGTCGCTCGGTACGCTGGCCTCTGCGGTCGATGGAGGCGGCTGCATCTATCACTGGCCGGTCGTCGGAATCTGCGCCTTCGCCGGCCTGGTACTGCTGGGCTGGTTCGCCGGGTTGCCCTACCCCAAATCGGCCGAAGAACAACTCCAGGAAGCAATCGACCGGGGATTGTACGAAGACTAAGCTTTCAGCTTTCAGCTTTCAGCTTTCAGGTATGTGAGGCCGCCCGGAAATTCGAGACTGTTTTCCATGGTGGTTTCTGGCCGAAAGCTGAAAGCTGATGGCTGAAAGCTCTTTTCAGAAAGCGTCCCAGTGAAAACTTCCAATCTCCACACACTCAAAGCCCGCTACGTCTTCCCAGTCACAACCCGGCCGATCGCCGACGGAATGGTGACAATCGACGGTTGGCGGATCGCCGCTGTGGGCAAGGGGCCTGCCGGCGGCGGCCAGTTCGAGGACCTCGGCAACGTCGCCATCCTGCCGGGACTGGTAAACGCGCATACTCACCTGGAATTCAGCAACCTGTCCGAGCCGCTGGGCGAGCCGGGCATGCGTTTTATCGATTGGATCCGTCGCGTAATTGAGTTCCGACTGGAGGCGCCGACCCGAGGTCCTGTGGCGGCCGGGTTACGGGAGAGTTTACAGTTGGGCATCACAACCCTGGGCGACATCGCCCAACCAGGCCGACCGGTTAAACAAACCGAAGATGCGGGACCGGATACCACGGTCTTCCTGGAATTGATCGCCCCTACGGCCGAGCGCGTCGCGGCTACGGTCGAACTCGCCCGGCAGCACGTTGCAGCAGCAAGGTCCTCGGCAAGTTGGCACCCTGGGCTGAGTCCTCACGCACCCTACAGCGTCCATCCCGAGTTGCTCGGCCGTGCGGTGTCGCTTTCCGCCGCCGAGCATGTGCCGATTGCGTTTCACCTTGCCGAGTCGCCCGACGAGTTAGAACTGCTGCGATCCGGCAGCGGTCCGTTCCGCGATCTTCTTGAGCAGTTGGAAACGTGGAATGCCGGGACAATCCTCCCCAACACTCGGCCGCTAGATTACCTCCGCACGTTGGTGAATGCCCATCGAACGTTGATCGTCCACGGCAACTATCTGGACGACGAAGAGATCGCGTTTCTGGCCGACCACGCCGACCGGATGTCGGTGATCTACTGCCCGCGGACGCACGCATATTTCGCGCACGAGGCGTATCCGCTCCAGAAAATGCTCTCGGTCGGTGTGGCGGTTGCGCTGGGTACCGATAGCCGCGCGTCGTCACCCGATTTGAGCATCCTGGCCGAGACGCGGTTTGTCGCCAACAAGTATCCGACCGTCGGCCGTGACGTGGTGTTACAATTGGGAACGATCCGCGCCGCCACCGCATTAGGCCGCGACCACCAACTCGGCAGCCTCGAGCCCGGCAAGTTCGCCAACCTGGCCATCGTCGCCCTGCCCAACCGCAACGCCGCCGATCCGTATGAACTGCTCTTCAATTCCAACGAGCCGGTGGTGGCAACCTGGTATCGTGGCGTGAAGCTGGCGACAAGTCGCGTCGCGTATCAATGAATGCCCCCCCTTTTCGTATGTGTTCACAGTCTGAACGATCAGCATGACCGTCGTTTCAAACCGCGTGTGGTTTGAAACGTACGTGTCGATGCTCTTGTTCGGATTTCTTTCATTTCGACAGCAGATCCAATAGCAAATCAAACGCATGGTATCCTGTGAACCACGCTCCTTGATTGAATCGAAGAGCTGATATCTCGTGCTCCTCACACATGGACACTATGGCCCCTTGAACTTTTGATGTGGCCGCATCATCTCCAACAATTCCAAGTTTCTCGGCAACTTTGCACACCCAAGTATCGACTGCCTGTAGGCAAAATGCCGATTGGTTGCCAACAAAATCACTCAGTTGAAAGACAGAGACGACATCCCGAAGGTAAAACGCGGCAATCTTCGGTCCAATTTGTATTATGCCTTGGTTTCCGTTTCTTGCCTGAAGCTTCGCATAATGCTGCTGAAGGTTCTTGGATCGAATCTGCGCTACCGAATTAGCGACTATGTTTCTGTCGTCTAGGCGATCTATGTAGGACAACGCACTCAGAATCATCTTAACATCGCGTGCCTTGCCCACTTTGCCCTTGCCAATCCTACCATAGAGCCCGGAATTGACGTCTTTCCACTTTGTCTTCTTCTGCGCTTCGTAGTTCTGGTCGCGTTGCTTGTCTGAAAACAGCGGATAAAGAACTGCGCGGGCGTTTTTGTACACACGGTTTGAAACCTCGTCACGGCGCCCTTGGAAACATGCGTGGGCAAGAAAGAAGTCAAACGCTTGCCACCAGTCTGATGCAAGCGCGTGCGTGTCGTACTCGCGCAGATAACTACGACAGTATTCGTCACCGTTTGCAACGATGGCCTCGAGGAGCTTTTTGTTCATCTTCTCTCGTTGTCCGAACATTGATGAGTGTCCCAATCTCACGAATCAGCGCAGGAAAATTAGGCTGTGTAAAGCTCATCTCTGGTGCAGAGATCCGATGATGCCTTATGTCTGGAGGTATATGTTTGTGATGTGGCTCGGTACTTTGCAGAGCCGGATCGCTTGGATGTGGTTGTGAATCATACCAGTACAGTTCCTCTTTCCCGCGCCACACCTCGTACCCGTACCAATCGATTACAACGGCTGGAGGGTGATAGACCAGTCGTTCTCGCACTACCAGATGAACATCACTATCAAAGTAGAGTTCACCTGTAACTCGCGCTAAGGTTGCACCACGCCGAATGAGTCTTACCGTTGAACGACGCACAGACGGGAATTGATCAGTGAGCGTGTATAGGAACAGTTCGTAATCTTCGAAAGTGCGTAGTGGATTGCTCATAGCGAGACATGAATCAGTCCTGCCAGACTGGGGGCGTCAGCTTGTCGACGTTGGATTTCATTGCGATATTCAGCTTGCCTGGCAAGCCAAGTACGATATACACTGGCCCATTCTCCAAAGTCCAACACCCAACTGCCATCCTCTGGTTCTTCACCACTAATGTACGCAGCATAAAAGATTTCTGAACGGATACCGTACTTTCGTTCAAAAGCCAGTAAGTCTTCTTCAAGCGAGTGAATGTCAGATAGGATTTCTTGTAGAGTCATCGTTCACCTCCATTCCAATTTATAACACAGCCTCTTCATTTTTGATACTGACATTATGCTGTCAGTCAGGTTGGCGATCAGCGTGACGCGCAATCAATAGCGCGCTATAGCACGCTATTGGTTGTCGCCGTCCACGCTCTTGTGTACGCCCGGCATGGGCGT
>JAUWHT010000154.1 GCA_030605745.1 Pirellulales bacterium
AGGCAGATCCCTTCGACACGGGCTGGACCCAGACCGGCAGCGTACCAGTGGTCGTTCACCAGGGTCTGACTCCCACCGGCCTGGACGCAGTGGGCACGCAGGCTGCCTGGATCCCGGAGGGAACTTATCCATCGGGGGGGAAGATGCACCAGAACGTAACCGGAGCGTCATTGTGGCAACTCGACTTCCTGGTTGCCGCCGAAGACCCGGGCACGGCCGCCACCTACTCAATGGGTGTGCACCTAGGCAACAGTTCGCCTAGTGCCACCATCATCCTTCGGCTCAAGGGCGACGGAACTATGGAGGTCTACGACCAGGGGGGGTCGCCGAATTGGGTGAATATCGGCGGGAGCTTTACCTTCTCAGTAGATGGCAATAGCGACGGCGATTTCGAGGACGGGGTCGGGGTCGACACGCTGAACGTACACTCGCTGCGAATCGTGGGCGACTATACCCGCACTACGCCAAGCTACGATGTGTACTTGTCGGCTGCCAACTCGCCCACACCGATCCTTTTTGCCGCCAATGTGCCGCATTTCGATGGCACCGATCCCGTCTCCACCACAAAAATGATTAGGGTGGAGTTCAAGGGCCTTGGATCCAGGGGCAACTGGGTGGCCGATCAGGTCAGCCTGGTGCCGGAGCCTTCGACACTGGTTCTGCTGGGTTTGGGCAGCCTAACCGCCCTGGCCCTCTATTGTGCTCAGCGGCGGCGGCAACGCCGTTGCTAAATGACCGTGCGCGATTCTGATTCTGGAGCGCGGGCTTCCAGCCCGCATTGGGCGGCCGAGACGGTCGCGCTCCAGAATTGCGCACGGTCATACAGTAGAACTACAAACCCTCAAATAGGCTCGATTTTCCACCTACTTTCCAGACGCTCACTCATCTCCGGCCGTACTGGCCCAGCAGATTGGCGTCAGTCCCATCCCCGTCCGCGAGGCCATCAGTCAACTGCACAGCGAGGGCCTGGTCGTGCAAATCCCGCAGCGTGGCGCGTTCGTCAGGCAGCCGTCCCGGTCTTGCCGGCACAACAGGTTCGCGTTCTTGGCCGCGACAAGCTCGGGAAAAGCCGTGGGCAGTTCGCCTACTTGCGAGCCGCATCGGCGAAACAGATCACCTTCCTGTCACGGGTAGCCAGGTAGAGTCGCCCGCCGGCAGCGGACAGGCCGTCGAACGCCGGCAGCGACGACAGCGGATGCGACTTCAGCAGCGAGCCGTCGGTGGCCGAGAAGACCTGGAGCAGGGCGCCTTGCCGTCCCTCGAAGGCGGAGAGCGGGTCCTTGGAGTCCAACACGTCGGGCGTCCCGGCCACGAACAAGCGGTCGCCCGCCAACACCATGGCCCGGATGCGAAGCGGGATCATCTTCTGCCACTTCGCCGGCCGGGTGCGCACGTATCCGGTGCCCTTATCGACGCCACGCCCGCCTCGGTGGTGCTTATCGGTGAGCGTCTCCTTCGGCAGCCAGTCGATGGCCTTAACCATCTTCGCCTTGTCCTGGAGCATAGGCTGATTATCATTATCGTCGGCGAACAACAGATAGCCGCGTTCGGCCGGGATAAAGAGGGGACTCCAGCACGAGCACACTACCTTGAACCGGCCAAACCGACTCCAGTTGCCCGTAGGACACGACGCGCCGCTGGTCCGGCGCGGCGCGGAAACGCCACACCAATGCCCCGTCAGTCGCACGCAGGCAATACACCGAGCCGTTTCGACAGCCGAACAGCACCAAGCCGTCATGCACAGTCGGCGCGGAGTCGATCCGCCCGCCGGCCGTGAAGCTCCAGACGTCCTGTCCGTTGGTCGCGTTGAGGCAGCGAATGCGGTGGGCGTCTTTCTCCGCCACCCAGAGCCGATCGCCGACGATCACCGGTTGCGACGGTTGGCAGGCCAGTTCGACCTCCCATTGTCTGCTCAGTTCGGTGGGCACGGCCGTCTTGGTCGAACCGCTTCGCTGCCCGTTGTGCCGATACATGGGCCAGTCGTTGGGATTTCGGATTTGGGATTTGGGATTTGGCCGAAGGCTGGGCCGCGCTGGAGGTTGGCCTCGGTGGCCACCTTCAGTTCGTCGGCCGCTTCCGCCGACATCGCGAGGAAGCCGAAGACCTTCACGCCTGGGTAGCAGAAGCACTGGCTGGGCGGCACGTAGAACAGGCCGTTGGCCGGCGTGGCCCCCGTGAAGCATGGAGCACGGAGCCAGTCGTGACGCATGTGATTGTCGCCCTGAAGGTCGACGAACTCGGCCCCGCGTTTGGGCCAAATCAGGAAACGCTCCGTGGCCTTGCTGCGATGGCAGCGGTAATGGTGGCCGGGAGAGATTAGCTTGCCCAACGATAGCGTCTTCCTGACCTCGCCGAGATCGCTCGCAACCAACAGGTTCACCAGGTCGCGGACGTACGGCAAGTGCCGGCCGTCGAAATGGTCGGCCGAAACCGGTCCGTACAAGCCCTTGCAGTGAAGCAGCTCCCGCGTCTTGGCGACGCAGGCGACGTCCGTATCCAGGCCATGGACCAGATAGCGGCCGCCCGCCCGCAGAGCCGCCGTCAGCTTGCCGTCGCCACAACCGAGATGCACTACCAGCCCGCCTTGGACACCCGTAACCTCGTAGATCACCTCCGCGGGAATTGAGTCGGCCGATGCGGCCCCGGCGAACATCGCGATCACCAGCCACAAAACAACCCCACCACCTAATCTGCCTGTGTACTTCGTCATCTGGTCACTCCCTCCAATACGGCCTTCAGCGTTTTCTCTCACCGCGTGACGCTGCCGAAGCAGAGGACTTGACCGCTGCGAAGTGTCACGATGATTCGGCCTTGGGCGTCGACGGCCACGGCCCAGCGGACCGGTTCGGCCGGCAGCGGCTGCTGCCACAGGTCCTTTTTGCTCGATGGGTCCTGAGCCACCAGCTTCCAGTCACCCTGGCTTTGCCGGCACAGCAAGTTTACGTTCTTCGCCGCGACAATCGGAGCATCCCAGGCGACTTCCTTGCTGTAGACGGGATAGGTGGAGTAGAACGGCTGGCCGACGGCTTGCACGCGGCGTTGGGGATTTCCTCGCCTGTCTTTGCCTACCGAAAGGCGCAGCTCGCGGCCGCGGCGTACTCGTTGTCCCAGGTTGAGGCACTTTCCGCTGGTGATATCGAACACCGCCGGAGAGGCAGCACTGCCGCCGGCCAGATAGAGCTTGCGCTGGTCCAAAAGCAGGTCGCCTTGAACACCTGCTGTCGGCCCAACACCACCGGCGCTGTTGTTCTGCCACTTGAGCCGGCCGGTTGCCGCATCCAGGGCATAGACGTGCGTACCGTCGTAGTTATTCAGCCCTGCCGCACAGTAGGCCACGCCGTCGTCGACAAGCACGCCGGAGGCCACCGGCCAGGTGGAGAGCAGGCGGTTGTAGACATTGATCTTCCTTTCGATCGGCGCCGCGCGGAACCGCCATAACAGCCGACCGGTGGCCGCCTCGAAGGCGTAGGCGTAACCGTCGCCGGAACCGACCAGCACCCGACCGTCGGCCACGGTGGGTGGATACCGGACCGCTCCGCCCATGTAAGCCGTCCAGCGCGCCTTACCGCTGGCCACGTCCAGAGCACGCACGATCCCGTTGGAGCCGCTGAGGAAGACCACACCACCGGCGGCCACCGGAGAAGTAGCCTCGAAGGTGGTCTTTGGCGTGAACGTCCAAAGCAGTTTGACCTGATCCGGGATCGCGGCCCGCGTTGTGGCGGTGCGGGTATTGTCGGCCCGATAGGTCGGCCAGTCGGCTGGTGACTGTTGAAATTGGGTGATCTTCGTCGCGCCTGAGGCCGATTCCAGTCGCTGGACCTCGACGGCCGCCTGGTCGAACTTGAAGTTGCCCGCCGGAGCGCAGCAAATCGTACCGAACATCTGCAAGTTGCAGTCACATACCCAGGGTGTCCAGTACAGGTGTCCATCGGAGACCAGTGTGCCGATAAAACACGATGGACGCATCGGAGATATCCACTGCGTCTTGCCCGTGACCGGGTCGAGCCGAATGGTGCCGTCGCCAAAGAATCGAAAGAAAATGCTATCTGTGCTGCCTGTTACACGTGCACAGCATGCCCGGGCGATGTCGTAGCTTGCCAGGACCTTTCCGCTGAGTGGGTCGAGCTTGTGTGTATCGCCACTGAGTTGATGCGCACCGATGATGTACAGCCCATCGTCGCGGATCAGCACGTGAGGGTTCCTCTTGGCGTGATAGGTCCACAGGTGGCGGCCGTCGGCGGTCGAGACCGCAGTCACGTCGAAGACCTGCGGGCCGGCGAAATACAGTGCCTTGTCTGAACATCTCGCGTAGGCAGTGGTCCGCCAGCCGGTTGACCAGGACTCGTACGGACAGTATGGGCCTATCGCCTTGAACAGTTTAGGGTTTTTCTCCGCTGTCCTACGCCAGATTTCATTGCCGGTCTTCGCGTTAAGGCATACGATGTATTTGCTGAAGTGGCTGAAGTACATACGGCCGTTCTTCATGCAAAGCGACCGGCTATCGATCGGATACTCCTGCTCCTTGTAGCTCCAGAGGACATTCTTGGTCTTCGGGTCGATCGCCAGCAGTGTCTTCGAGAAGCCCCATACATGGTCCTTCGGATCAAAGGACTCTGTGCGCCACGTGCCCATATCGCGCCACGTGCTTACATCCCGATTTGGTGGGTCCTTGGCGTTGTAGCCGTCGGATATTGCGCCCCACGGCCAGCCGTGAGCGGTCCTTCGCCAGCGTTTGACTGCGTCGGGAGACTCTTGTTCTCCCACAAGCGCGTAGAGAACGCCGTCTTCCAGTGCCATCCACTTCCAAAACGTCCCGCCGGTCAGGTCCGCCGGTATGGTGATCTCGTCGGTGAGCTTGCCGGTGGCCGGGTCGAGCAGTTTGCACGATTTGTCATCAGCCAGATATAGGGCCGTCGGCGTTGCGATCATCGTGCTGCGATCGACCATGATTCCCGAGGTCAGCTTTCGCTTCCAGAGCATCGTGCCGTTGAAGCCGTTTACAGCCACCAGCGTGTCGACCCAGGGTTCCTCGCGCTGGTGCCAGGCGACATGGCCGAATGCCATAAACACCCGGCCGGCCGAGGCCACCACATTCTGCGGTGCCGATGCGTAGCGCGGCTCGACAATGAACTGAGTGAGGTACGGCGCCAGTGCCCGCTTGTCGGTGGACTGTGGGTTGTTGTCCGGCGTGTGATAGTGGTGAGTCCAGTCGTCGGTTCCCTCGGGAGAGGGTTTGGTCAACACCTCTTGCCCCAGCAGTGCCTTTCCGCCAGGCCGGAGTACCCGGAGTACTTCGGTCCTGGGGATATCCGCCCGATTGCCGGCCACCACCAGCGCATCGGCCAGGTTGTCGGCCAGGTGGATTCTTGTAGGGTCGCCCTTGCCCACGTAGATCCGCGTCCCGTACAGGCCCGCTGCGTCTGCTGCCCGGCACGTAGCCTGCAAGTCATCCGCCTTTCGGACTTGAACGTAGATGGTCAACTGGCTGCCTTTGGCCAATCCGAGGGCCAGTTCACACCGGTGATCGTCCAGCACCACGCAAATCCCTTTCTTCATGCCGAGCTTGCTGAGAACGTCCAGGCTCTTGCTCTGTTCGCCCGCAAAGACGCTTGAGGCTCCCACAATAAGAACCACAAGAACCAGGAACAACGACGTGCAGTTCGCTACTTTCGTCCGTCTCATTTTCACTCTCCTTCGGCTAACAGTTCACGACGGCGTCAACATACAACTTCCACAATTTTACTCATGCGATTCGGCCGTGTCAACAGTCAACATTCCGTCCTGAAGCTCACTTGGTGGAGACGTCGCAAGTCATTATTGTCAAACACGTTACGACGAATCCGGCGGCGGACGTGATCGCGGCAGAAACACTTGTCGCCGTTGCGCTTGAGGGCTCCCTGGTGTTGTGTTTCTTTGGTTTTGTGGTACAGTATTACAGTGAGGTGGAGTCATGAGCACAGCGACGCTTGTCACAGCCGAGCAGCTCTTACGGATGTCGGACGACGGCTATCGGTACGAGTTGATCGCGGGGGAACTACGAAAAATGACGCCTGCCGGTTGGAGACACGGGACAGTTGGGGGCCGACTTGAGACTTGGTTAGGCCATCACGTTGAGCAGCAGAAACTCGGACGCATCTTTCTCGCGGAGACCGGGTTCCTGATCGCCCGCAATCCCGATACGGTGCGTGCGCCGGACATCGCTTTCATCCACAAGGACCACCTGCCGGCTGAGGACCCCGAGGAAGCGTACTGGCCTGGCGCGCCGAACCTGGCCGTCGAGGTAGTTTTTCCCGGCGAGACGTTGGGCGAGATCGACGACAAGGTCAAAGCATGGCTGGACGCCGGGGCTGCCATGGTCTGGGTCGTCAATCCTAAGTGGCGAAACGTGACTGTCTACCGCTCGGCCACCGACATCGAAACGCTGACCGAGAACGACCAACTCGACGGGCAAGAGACCGTGCCCGGTTTTCGCTGCCGGGTGGGAGACATTTTTGTGTCGTAGAATAGCGACCGGCGGTCGCGGCGTAATGTCTTGGCGCGACCGGCGGTCGCGGCTTTATGAGGTTGCTGCGGCTATTTCAAGTGGGCCTGCCGGATTGCGGTCAGGGTTTTCAGTGCCGGCTTGGGGCGAGATTGCGAATCGAACAGGCCGCCGTATGGGAAGTCGTGTGGTTGGCTGTCGCGAAGCTGGTTCCAGATGATCCCCTGTACGTAGGGCTTGGCCAGGATCAACGGTACGTACCGGGCGACCCAGGCCTGCTGGGTCTTGGTTGTCCAACTGCCCGGCGCACGTATCACCTGCCGCCGGGCCATCGGATCGTCGTGCGGCGCGCTTGGCACAGTGATCGAGACATACAGCGGCAGGCCCAACGTGCCCCAGCAATCCAACTGGCGGTTGAATTCCAGCGTGGTCCGTGGCAGCGTTCCGCCCGGATGATAGCCCAAGTTAATCTCCAACATGATACCCGAAAGGTCCAAACCGGCTCGGACCAGGACGTCGGCGAAGTGCAGCGGTGGGAAGTCTATTTCCCGGCGGCTCATGTATTCGCCCCACGGCTGGTCGAACGAGACAACGGTCGGGGTGCCCGGATCGAGCGACCGGGTCAACTCGACGGTTCGCCCGGCCAGCCGCAACTTCTCTTCCTCCGATAGGGAAAGTATCTCGGCCGTATTCAGCCGCCCGGCACATTGCCAGAAGTTGACTTTGCCGCGATATCGGGTAACCACCGCGGTAATGAACTCGGAGATGAACGAGAGCAGGTTGTCGAAGTCGCCTTCCCAGAGGGTGAGCCAGTCGGGCACGCCGCGAGGGTCCAGCAGCAGCAGCGGACCGGCGCACACCCTGAGCCGGTGGGTGCGGCACCACTCGATCTGCTTATCGCAGATGGTCCAGCGGTAGCTTCCCTCGGAGGCTTCAATTTCGCGCCAGCAGGCTGGCACGGCGGCCGCGTTGAAGGTAAGCAGGAATTGCCCGGCCGTGTGATCGTCCAGCAGCGAGCAGCCCAAGTCGCCTCCCAGCAGCCAGCGGAGCTTCTGCTTGCCGCGCCGGCGGACGGAAAGCACCTGGTCAATGTAGGAAGCGGCCAACAG
This sequence comes from Pirellulales bacterium, assembly GCA_030605745.1. Taxonomy (GTDB): domain Bacteria; phylum Planctomycetota; class Planctomycetia; order Pirellulales; family Thermoguttaceae; genus JAUWHT01. Next base: position 7,591 of record JAUWHT010000154.1, read on the forward strand.
GTTGCCCGCATCCAGTGCGGCGCGAATCGCCCCTTCGGCCAGTTCGGCCGACGCCTGAGGATTGTCTTCCCCCGTGGCGGCCCGGCCAAGGCGCCCCATCGCCTGCGAAAGGATCTGGTGAATCTTCTCCGGCACGACCAGGCCGATTGCCTGCCATTCGGCCAATTGGTTGCGGAGCTGGCTGATTGTGCCGCGGGCGAGTTCCAATGGGAGCTGATAAGGCTCTGGTCGCTCAAGCAGGCTGCCGGTTGAGAGCGTCAGCAGGCCGTGGCCCTCGACCTGCCAGGGGACGTGCAGGTTGGCGGAGTCGGAGACCGAGCGGCGAAGCACCAACTGGCCGCCGGCCACGCCGGCCTGAACCGGCCACGCAATCCGGTCAATTCCCGACAGATAGGCCTGCCCGACCGCTTCCTCCGTGAGCCGCTGCGGTGGAGAAACGACAAATCGCATCAGGCCCATCGGATCGATGTCATGGCAGGCGGATAGAAAACATTCGTACGGAGACCGGATCCTGGCAGGACGCTTCTCCCCAACCCCCAAGTCTAACGCGCCGCCGCCGCCGGTTCAAGTTGGGCAGGGCTGCTGGTCAAAGGGCCAACGGTTGGATAAACTTGATCGGGACTCGGGACTCGGGATTCCTCTCGTTCCCATGCTCCGCGTGGGAACGCACTTGCGGGACGCTCTGCGGTACTCAGCCGGAAGTGGCCATGGCGCGCCCCCGACACAGAGCGTCCATAATAGGACGTTACGACGCGGAGCGTCGTAACGAGGTCAACCACTATCCACTATCCACTAACTACTATCCACTGCAACAAGGACACCAAGACATGACCGCATCCGTCGTTCTGGAAACGTCGCTGCCAAACTTGCCGGTGCGGCGAGGCAAAGTACGCGATATCTATGACCTGGGCGATCAACTGCTGCTGGTCAGTACCGATCGCATAAGCGCGTTCGACTGGGTCTTGCCGACCGGCATCCCGCAGAAGGGCTGCATACTGACCCAGATTGCCGCCTTCTGGTTCGATCTGCTTGGTGAGCCGAACCACGTGATCTCAACCGACGTGGACGAGATGGACCTGCCGGCCGAGGTGGATCGCCGGCCGCTGGCCGGTCGCTCGACGCTCTGCCGGAAGACCCGGGTCGTTCCGATCGAGTGCGTGGTCCGGGGCTACCTATCCGGATCGGGCTGGAAGGAATACCAACAGACCAGCACAGTCTGCGGCATCGAATTACCCGATGGCCTAATGGAAAGCGCCCGGTTGCCCGAGCCGATCTTCACCCCGGCCACCAAGGCCCAGACCGGACACGACGAGAATATCTCGTTCGAGCGGATGGTGGAGATCGTCGGTCGCGAGATTGCCGAGGAGTTGCGCCGCCGTAGCATGGAGGTCTTTCAGCGCGGCACCGAGTACGCCAGAGAACGAGGGATCATCATCGCCGACACGAAGTTCGAGTTCGGCCAGGTCGATGGCGAGTTGATCCTGATTGACGAGGTGCTCACACCCGACAGTTCCCGTTTCTGGCCCGCCGATCAGTACCAGCCGGGCCGCAGCCAGCCGTCGTTCGACAAGCAGTTCGTCCGCGACTGGCTTTCAGCAACCGACTGGGACCGCAACAGCCCCCCCCCTGCCCTGCCGGAAGAGATCGTGGCCAGGACACGCGAGAAGTACGTCGAGGCCTACCAACGGCTGACCGGCCGGAAGTTCAGCGCGTAGCTGGCTCACGCTGATCACCCCCGAAGTGCTTCTTCAGGAACAGCAGCGTTTTGTTGTTGCTCCAGGCGTGCGGGCCGTCGAAGAAATCTGCGTCGATATTTTCCGGCACGCCTAGCAGCGCATAGACTTGCTTCAGCTTCTCGTATCCTTCGCGGGCTTGCTGGATGGGAAAGATCATATCCTTGGTGCCATTTATCAGCAGCACCGGCCGGGGTGCACACAGGGCCACCACGTCGCTCATGTCGCCCCACTGCATCACGTGCGGCAGGCAGTTGCAGATGCAATGCGGGATCGAGTAGGTCGACGCCCGGTAACTGGAAAACGCGCCGGCGATCATCACCAGCTTCACCCGCTCGTCGAGGATCGGCATGTACATCGTCAACGTACCGCCGCCGGACAGCCCGGCCACGCCGATCCGCTGCGGGTCGACCTGCGGCTGGGTTTCGAGAAAATCGATTACCCGCGACGTGTCCCAGCACCGCAGTCCCATCGGAGTCATGCCCAGCATGAAGGTGTTCGTTGTCACCCGGCGACAACTGTGCTTGTCCTTGTACAGTGAAGTCTCGTTCCATCCGCGGACCACCGGGGCGATGGTGACGTAGCCGTGCTCGGCCAGGTAGAGGGCGAAGTCCAGCGACAGCTTCTTGCACATCTCCTGCTCCCGGGCGTCCCCCTCGCGCATGTACGGATAGATGCCGCTGTGGCCGTGCAGGCAGACGATCGCCGGGGTCTTGCCTTCGAGCTTCTTTGGCACGAAGTAATACGCCGGCACCCAGTAGTTCTCGGTCGACCGCACGTAAATCTTATTCCGGACGAACGCATCGAAATCCTTTTTCTCGCCCCATTTGACCTCCAGCGGCACGCGCTTCGGCATACGGCCCAGCAGTTCAAGCATCTTTGCATGGAACTCCTTCCGCCACGCCTGGTGCTCTTCAGGCGTCTTGGCATTATGGGCCAGCCGCATCGGGGTCTGGTCGGCAAGCGTCTCGAACGCAGGCATCACCTTGCTGTTGATCGGCTGCCGGTCGGGGCGGTCACTTTCCGGCTCCGCGGCTGCCGTCGGCAGGACGAACGCAAAGCAGATCAACGCTGAGAGGAATTGTTGTTTCATAGTACATCAAGCTGCTGGTAGAGGGCCGGCTGCAACGAGTTTCTTTCTGGCCGAGTCAACAACCAAGTTCAGACCTTCCAAAGTACGTGCGCCAAGGAGAACCATATCTCCTTTCTCCGCGAAAACGACCTCGTCAATAGTGAAGGCTTTGCCAACGCGCAGAATCGCAAAACCAACGCTCCTGGTAACTACTTCACCGTTGGCCATGACGAAGGCCAGGTCCTTTTTCTCTCTCTTGACACCAATTCTATCGAGTTTCGCAGTCGGTATCCACGTGTACTCACTACCGGTATCAACCAAGAGCTTCGGTATCCGAAGAGATTTCGACCGATCGACGGAGTTTTCAACCTTGCAGCCTGTATGGAATGTACCCATGCTTTAATTGTACTCCTGTTCCACTCCGAATTCAACATCCAATCAGCCGAACGTCCGAGTTAGGTGACTTTTTGTTTTTCAAACATAACTTACTCACTCGTCCGACGGATGCGAAAAACTCCTGGTGTGATTACAGCAAAGGCGTATGGTAGCTCTGCGATATCATGTAGTAACCTCAGCAATGGGGTAAACTACATCGGCTCTCAAAGCCTCAGCAGCAAAAGATAGTGCTGCCTGAATTGCCTCGCGGGTCAACCGGGGATGAGCGTCAAGAATCTGCTCGATGGTTTCACCAGCGGCTATCTTCTCTAAAATAAGTTCTACAGTGATGCGTGTCCCGGCGATGACCGGTTTACCCATCATCACTTTCGGGTTTGACACAATCAATTGCTCTTGCATTTTCACCTCCCATGGTAAGTTCTGCCACCTAACGGCGCGGAGCAGGCGCGGCTTTAAGCCGTCGCCTGCATCCGGCTTGTTAGCTTTTTGTCTTTACCTTTCGGAACTTGCCTGGATCTGTAAACAGATCCTTGTTGTCTTTGTTCTTCAAGAAGGCTTTCTTGAGTGCTTCACTATCTTTCAAATCATCATCCACCAGATCGGTGTTTAGAGTCTTGATCACCAATTCACCATTGGAGAAATTGTATGATACCACATTGTAGTCTCTATCATCCTTCTTGATATCTCCTTCGGCTGTCCCAATCCACTGGATCTGAACACAGGAAACATCTCCAATCTTGATGGGGTATCCTCGAAAATAGAGTCCGTCCTCTCCTGTTGGGTGATGGATGAGATACTCGGTATCTGTGTACTTCAGCAGCATCATCCTTTCTGGGGCATCTGACTTCTTATCGCTATCGGGAATTATTTCCCACAGTCCGAGAACAGATGAATCAACTGGAATACTGTGTTCTTCGGTAAGTGGGGCTTCGTATTCACATCCTGCAAGAAACAGGACGGCAACAATCAACAACATTGCGATGCACTTCATTTTGATATCTCCTTCTTGTTTAAAGCTAACTTACCCTATAAGATGATTTCCACTTCTGTCAGCATAGCGGGGCGCGTACCCTGCCGCAAGTAGGGGCGGACTGTTCTGCTTGGCGAGAACCTCCATGAAGTCGAGAATCGGCGCAAGTCATTCAGAAGACAATGAGTTCCATTGGTTTGGACACATCCCCTAATGTTTGCGATGCCGTGGTTTTCCGAATAGCCCGGCCCTTGTGTACTCACTACCGGTATCAACCAAGAGCTTCGGTATCCGAAGAGATTTCGACCGCTTGACAGAGTTTTCAACTTTGCAGCCTGTATGAAACGTACCCATACCTCAATTATACTCCCGTTCCCCTCCGAATTCAACATCCTATTGGGGATCGGCAATAAACAGGTCGGCGGAGACGTGAAAGTAGGCGGCTAGTTTAGTCACGTTGGCTTTGCTGATCTGGCGCTCGCCGGATAGCACTGCACTAATCGTCGAGGCCGGAATCTTGGTTGCCTTGGCGACCTCGGCTTGGCTGACCTCCCGGGCTTCGATCAGGTGCGCCAGCATCTCGCCGGGTGTGGTCTTGGGCGTTGGGTGTTCGATGGATTCATACTGCTCGACCAGGGCAGCCAGAACGTCCAGCATCTCGCTTTCGGCTCGCGGCAGGTGTGGTTTGGTCATCAGCGCTTCGACTTGCTTCATCGCTTTCTTATACGCGCGTTCGGTACAGATCGGGCGCGGCTTGTAGTCCAACAGGAGTTTATCGTACGCGGTCATCGTTACGGTAGACATCACCCACAATCTCCTTTCCACTCATTCTTGTCGTATTCGGCGTGTGTCAGAAAATGCTTGATCCATAACGTCCCACCGCTCCACTGATTGGCGTAGCCCACGCGGACAATCAGGCGGTACCTGTTTCCCCGGACGTTAAACACAAGACAGCAACCTACTTGGTCGGTTTGGGAGTAAGCGGCCCGGACGTCATAAATGCTCTCCCATCGCTCGGCCTTGGCGACCCGCCACCAGTTATTGAGCCAGTTGGCAACATCAGGATACCGCCGAATTGTTTTGTCGATTGCCGGCCGCGAGATGACATTCATTGTATTTTCCGTCGGTCGACCACCACTGTTAGTATGTTAGCAAATCGCTAATAGGTTGTCAAGGCTGGGGCCTGCGCCACAGTCTATGACTTCCCTGCCGGATGGGCTCAAACCGCCCTATGCCTGACGGGG
>JAUWHT010000137.1 GCA_030605745.1 Pirellulales bacterium
TCTCGGCTGGTGCAAGGAGCACGGCAAAGTCAGGCCAACCGATCAGGCCGGCTTCGGGCGCGACTTGCGGGCCGCGTTCCCCCTAGTTGGCACCAGCCGGCCCCGAGGGGACGGGGAGCGGACCTGGCATTATACGGGTATCCGACTGAAAAGTGGTCCAAGTGGTCCAGGTGGTCCAGGACTTTCTCTATAGGGGCGCGTAGTAAAAAAACAGAAAACAGAAAACAGAAAAACAAAATATCTATATGAGTAGCTATAGAAGAAAACCTGGACCACCTGGACCACCTGGACCGCTCCCGGATTGGGCCACCGGCGGCGCCGCGACTGCTGTTGCACCTGCGCCGGCTGCCGAGCCTGAACCACTCGCGCCTCCAGTCCACCGCCACGGTGTCCCGGATGAGCCGGTCCCCGACGGGTGGGACGAGGCCATCCCCGTCGAGGACGTGCAACCGTGTGGGTGCTGCGGGTCCCTACAAGTGTGGTGGGATGTTCTCGGTAACCAGCATTGCCAGTATTGCGAGCCGATGGGGAAGTCTGCCGTACTCAAGCGCAAGGCGTCTCGTTGTCGGCGCATGGCAAAACGCAAAGGGTAAACCAGAAAGTTGAACTGTTTGAGAAACAAAAGCAAAGCCGGCACAAGCGCAAGCCTGAGCCATGGCCGTCGAGGGAATACACTCTGCCGTCACTGGCAGAAATGGAGAGGTTGTCCCGGCCGGATGCCGAGCAACCCCGTACACGACAGATTAGGTTGTTTCACTAAACGAAAAGGAGATACGTAACATGAGTAGATTTGTAACAAAAGACGGACCACTGACATTCGGCGTCCGCACGGCTGGCCAGTTCGTCGAAAGCGGGCCACAACTTTTGACGGGTGCCTATGACCCCTCCGGTGGGGGTGGATGCGACGTGCCGCAGGGCTCGTTGTTCCTCCGCACCAATGGGGGGGACGGCACCACCATTTATGGGAAGCACGGTAGCGACCCGACCGATTGGGCGGCATTGTAGAACCATAGGGGGGCGCTTCCACCTCCAGAGAGGTAGATACGGAGACCGGTGTTACAAGGTGCTTTTCGCGGACGGCCCCCCGGTTGAAAACGAATTTTCGGAGTGAACCATGACAAAGGCGAGACCGATCCAACCGCCCGGGCACCTCGCCCCCGCAACTCGCAAGTGGTGGTTGAGTGTAGCGGGCGGTTGGGACCTCGAAGAGCACCACCGCCGGCTGTTGACGCTGGCCGCTGAGGCTTGGGATAGGACCGTAATGGCCCGGGAAGCACTCGCCGAGTGCGGGCTTACGTATGAAGACCGTTTCGGTCAACCGCGAGCGCGGCCGGAAGTGGCGATTGAACGCGACGGCCGACTCGCGTTTGCGAGACTGGTCCGCGAACTGGCCCTGGACGAAATCGACCCACCACAATCAAGGCCACCGCGAACCGGTGGAGGGAGGTAACAGCTATGGTACGAAAAACACGTCGGCAGCGCGTCCGACTCGGACCCGGCCACCGCGCGCAATTGCGATTCGGCCGGCGATTTTTCAGAGGTCCCGACTTCGGAAGCGATATTGAGGCAATGGAGGCGGCGTGGCCGCGGTTGCGTGATGAGATCATGCGCGACCATTCCCGGCGGGCTGGTTGCCGGCCCTGGGGCTGGTGGCGATTCGAGGCCGGCTTAGACCTACCGGTTGGCACAACGCCGAGCAGAGGGATTCCCGCATTGTTGGGAATGACCGAAACAGAATACTTACGTCAACACAACTTGCTCTCGAAAAATGAGCAGTTGCAACTCACTTAAAATGAAAGGCTTGAACATGGCAACCGCAACCAAAAACAAACCGCGTGAATTGGCCGATTTCGAGGGCTATACAACGGCCAAACAAAAGCTGGCCGAACTTGAATCGCAGCGCACAGTGATGAAAGCGAAAATCAACGGCCTGCCAGATACGGCGGCCGGCCGCGAGCAAGACACAATCTCGCAAAAAGCGCGTGACGTTCTTGCCGGCAAACGGGCCGACTCGGACCAACCGACGCCCGTTGAACTTGTCGAAAAAATGAAGGTCCTCGACAAAGCCGTCCGGTTTGCCGAAAACGCCGTCGCAGACGAACAGCGTATCGCCGGCGCTGCCGTTTGCGAAGACCACATGCCACACCGGCGGGAACTTATCGCCGACGTTGTCGCCAAAGCAGTCGGCCTGGGCGAAGCGTACCGCCGGATTGTCGAGCAGGACAACGAACTTCGCCGCGAAGGCATCATTGAAACCCTGCCAACAGTCAATTTCGCGGTATGGCCACTTCTCGGGCGGGCCCTTCATCTTCTCGCCGGCTCGAATGGCGAAAACCTACTGTCGAAACTGCGCCGCGACAACAAAGGAAAATAACCATGAATACCCACGAAAAACTATCTGTCGGCACGGCCGGCTGTCTGCAATCGCCTGTAGCTTCACCGGACTGGCAAGCCGAACCGTTGGAAGCCGTCGGCGTCGACGTGAAAGCCGGCAAGGCCGGCGCGATTCGCGGTTATGTCGTTGCACTAGCCGGCAGTTTCAAGACGCTCGGGCGCGGCAGATTTACCGAAAAATCTCTCCGCGAAATACAGAGACTTTGGCCCCGCGACGGGCTGCCGGTTCACGCGCAGCATGGCGATTTTCTTGATGACAAGTTGCTTGCGTTTCTCGGCCGCAGCGTCAGGCCGGCTCTATCAAGAGCAATTCGCATCGACAGCGGCGGCGGCCGGCAATTTGTCCCCGCAGTCAGGGCGGACCTATTATTCGACGAGGCGGCCCGTGCCACCCCGGGCGGCGACTTGGTTGAATACTTCACCAAGCGCATCGAAAGCGACCCTGGTTCGCTGAGTAGTTCGTTTGTGTTAAACGCCGACGCCGTACCCGAACTCGATTCGCGTGGCCGGCCGATACGCGATTCGGACGGCAACGTCCTACCGCCGATCTGGACGCCGACAAAACTTTGGGCAAGTGATCTCGTCTCCGTCGGCGATGCCGTCGATAGTTTGCTTGGCCTAACAGCAAACCCCGAAGACGGCTTGCGAATTCTCCGGCAGGATGCACGTAAGCAACAAGCGGCAATCCGCGCGGCCGATGACCTGGCAGATCGACAACGGCGGCAAGCCGAACGCAAGCGGCAAGTGGTGGCCCTTGCCCCGTATGATGCGAACCACGACCCGGAAGTTGTCCGGCGACAAATAAACGCACGGCGGCGTGAGTGGACGGCAACAGAGGGCGTCGTGGGTGCGCCCTTGAACGGTTGCCGACCGACCGATGCCGCGGTGGACGGCGTCCGCCGCGAGTTGTCCGGGGTTCCGTTTGGTCTCCGGCATGAATTATTCAGACGCGGCGCTAGGGTGGAAGTAATCGACGCCGTGCGCACAACTGAGCACCCCTCGTACCGTGGTCGGCCAGGTGAATCGTTGGCCGGTTTTGCACATGGCAAACTCGCGGTTGTGAACGCCCGGTACGTCGCCAACACCCCGTTGGCCGCGATGCACGAATATGGCCACCTGGTCGACACTTGCTTGAGCCTGTCGGGGACCGTGCGGTGGCAATACGTCTTCGATAATCACGGCAGCGATGATGACGCTGCCGAAGCGTTTGCCGAATCGTTTGCCATGTACTACCACGGACCCGAAACGCGCAACAAGTTAAGTCTGAGAACGCGGCAATACTTCGACAATCTCCAACAACGTTTCGAGCCGAAGCCGCTTGCGGATGCCGTAGCGTGACCGCGGCTTGCGACTCGCATTGAGCCCGAGCGCGCGCGCCGGTTTCCTGGGGCCGGCGCGCTGCCCGGGCGGATACACCATGAGAGCATTCGACAATTTTCTGAAAGAGCACGTCGCCCGGAATTTTCTCACGTGCGACGAAGCCGACCGCCTCCAGCGCGCCGTTGCCAACGCGGCCACGCCGGACGGCAAAAAAAGGGTGATTATGGACCTGCTGGTGCTGTTGACCGGGCGGCTCCAGGCAGCGACCACGGAAATCAAACGCCAAGCGGCATACCGAAGCAACTGACAGGAACCTTCCATGCGACCCAAGGTCTACATATCCGGCCCCTTGACCAGCAGCGGTAACGAGCGTGAGAACGTGCTGGCGGCGGCCGATGCACTTATTCGATTGCCGGGTGAAAGCGGCGGGGCCGATGCCGAAGTGGACTGCGCCCGGGCGTTGGGGATACCCGTTTTCTGTTCGATACAAAGGTTGCTTGGTCACTTCACCCTGGGGGCCGTCGCGTGACCCCAAAGTAAAGCCCCGCCCCTGCGATTGACTGCGAAGGGCGGGGCAGAAAGTAGAACAATGGATTCTATCCCGAAATGTCGACGCCGGCAAGGTTGCTCCCCCCGGCTTGACCGGACAACCTTCACGACCTCGCGCTTGCTTGAGTTTTGCTCCGAGAAGGAACTCGTCAACCAGACGGGCCACGGCAGCTACACCTGGCCGCTGGTCATCCTCAAGGAACTGCTGGACAACGCACTCGACGCCTGCGAGGAGGCCGACGTCGCCCCCATCATCGAAGTGAAGGTGGACGGCGACAGTATCACCGTGGCTGACAACGGCCCGGGCATCCCCGCCAAGACCATCGACGGTATCTTGGACTATTCCGTCCGAGTTTCCAGCCGCGAGGCGTATGTCGCCCCGGATCGGGGTGCCCAGGGCAACGCCTTGAAGACACTGATCGCCATGCCGTTCGTCTTGAGCGAAGAGGACGCGATAGGGCGGGTGGACATCACCACCGGCGGCCAGCGGCACGAGATCGTCTTCTGTGTCGATCCCATCCGGCAGGAGCCGAAGATCGAGCGGACCGTCCGATCCGCCCGAAATGTAAAAAACGGGACTATTTTCACGGTCCACTGGCCCAATATCGCTAGCGATATTGTGTCCGACAACGAGGGCGAGTTTTTACAATTGGCCTCCGACTTCACCTTCCTCAACCCCCACCTAAGCCTCACCGTGGACTGGTTCGGGCAGAAAACCACGGTCAAGGCGACAGTCCCGAACTGGCAAAAATGGAAGCCCCACCTGCCAACCTGCGCCCACTGGTACACGGCCGAGGACTTCGAGCGTCTGCTGGCTGCGTACATCGGCCACGATCGGGACCGGGGTGTTGACCGGCATGTACGGGATGTGGTCAGGGAGTTCCGGGGCCTAGCCGGCAGCGCCAAGCAGAAGGCCGTGTTGGACTCCACCGGGATGGCGCGGGCGAGCCTGTCATCACTGGCCAATGGTGACGGCATGGAGCACGCGACCGTCGCCGGTCTGCTGGCAGCCATGAAGGATAACAGCCAGCAGGTCAAGCCGGCGGCGCTGGGCGTCATCGGCAAGGATCATCTTCGGCAGCGATTCATGGAAGCCGGGTGTGACGAGAAGACGTTCCGCTACAAGAAGATGACGGACTTGGACGAAGGTGTGCCCGTTGTCATCGAGACAGCCTTCGCCCTTTTCGCAGGCGATACGGAAAGCCGCCGGATAATCACCGGGGTCAACTGGTCGGGCGCTATCGACAACCCGTTCCGCAGTCTGGGGCAGAGCTACCACGACGGCCTGAGCGCCCTTCTCGAAAAGCAGGCGGCCGGATACCAGGAGCCGGTCATGCTGCTGGTACATTGTGCGTGTGCCCGCGTGCGGTACACAGACCGCGGCAAGACTAACATCGAAATCAGCTAGGGGTGGACCAATGAGAGGCGAAATGCTGACGAAAGCCGTCGAGTCGGTTACTGATACTTGGCGCAAGCAGCGCAAGCGGGAAGATAGGGGCCGCCCCGAGGTCAAGGCCCGGCGGCGCAATGCCATGTGCTGCTGCGAGTACGAATACTCGACTCGCGTGACGATCAAAGAGGTTGCGTATGAGTGTATGGAAGAGGCGTACATGAAGGCCAGCGCCGGCGGCACGTTGCCAGCCCACGCCCGTCAAGTCATGTATGCAGCACGGCCCATCATCCTGGCGAAAGCACACGACCGACACGGCGAACCATACGAATTGAGGGACGTTTACTTCACCCAAGTCCTGTTGCCGGACTACATGAGCGAGCAGGGGTGCGATTGGGACGTGGTGTTCGATGCCCGTGGACATTTTGCCGAACCGCACACCAAGAAAACGGTGCCTCTCGGCACGCTAGACGTGCGAAGATACCTACGTGACACTACCAACGGCGGTGGCAGCGACGTTTCCTACGAGCAGGTCGGCGACGAATACCCGACCTGCGGACCCGCCAACAGATTCGGGGCGGTGCTCTTCATCGAGAAGGAAGGATTCCTGCCATTGCTCGATGCCGTCGCCCTGGCGAAGCGATATGACATCGCCATTATGTCCACCAAGGGAATGAGCGTCACCGCCGCGCGCACGCTTGTGGAGAACGTGTGCGGCGACCATGGTATCCCGTTGCTATTGCTTCGGGACTTTGACAAGGCCGGGTTCGCAATCGCCGCCTCATTCCAGAAGGACACGCGGCGGTATCAATTCGCACAACCTTTCAAGGTGGTTGACCTCGGCCTTCACCTGGATGACGTTGAATCCTGGGGGCTGGTTTCGGAAGAGCAGTATTACAACTCAGACCCACGCGGCAACTTGGAGGAGAACGGCGCAACGCCCGATGAAATCGCCTATCTGTACGAGGGTGGCGACGGCAAGCAGCACCACGGCCGGCGGGTCGAACTCAACGCCTTCGCCAGCGACGACTTCATCAAGTGGATTGAGAGCAAGTTGGACGAGCACGGCGTCAAGAAGATCGTGCCTGATGATGACATACTCAAGGGCGCTTATGCCCGGGCCGTCAAGGTCGCCGTGGTCAACAACGCCATTCAAGCCGCCTTGGACGGTGCCGAAGATGCCGCCGAAAAGCATCCGATGCCCAAGACCCTCACGCGCATGATCCGCAAGCGGTTGAAGGAGACTTCGGAGGTGCCGTGGGACAAGGTAGTCGCCGAAATGGCAGAATCAGAAATTGCGGTAGTGCCTCATGATGTTGGCAAGAAATAGCGGGGTTGTTATGCTATTGCCTCCCCTGTTGCGCCTAAATGTGCTAGCAGCAGTGCGAGGAGGCTGGCGATGGCAAGGAAAGATCGGAGCAACCAGCCCAATG